>JAYTRB010000383.1:0-7078 GCA_043746425.1 Planctomycetia bacterium | reverse complement strand
TCTCGGAGAAACAGGGCTTGATGTGCCAGGTGAGTCAAATTTCCCCATTTCAGAGAATTCGGAAATCGAATTTTGAAATTCATTTGACTCCAGAGTATTCAGTCATTAAAGTGATGTGCAGATCTGGGTCAATGCGCGAGAATGTTCAACTTCGTTTTTTTCATGGTGTTGTACAACCGTGTGAAGTGGCCTGCGTTTTAAAGACCAAGGACGGACGGCGATGTGGTTGCAAGATCGAGACATAATTGTCTCGGGCCAGCAGCATTGTCCCGGCATTCAAGCCGACGACGTCAGGTTCGCTCTGCCGTCCAATTTCCGGCGGCCAAATTCCCGTTCAGACTGGGATTGCACTGTAAATTGTCCCCCCATTTCATATGGCGGCAAAGGAATGCATTGGGGGCGAATGTTCTGGGGAGCCTTTCAGAAGCATTACGGCGCGAGTCCGTTTTTTCAATACCGGTTAACGATTTCAAAAAGAATTCACATAGGACGGTGAACTGACCGGTTGAAGGGTTTCCATATTCGGCAAGGAGGATAACTATGGAATTACAGATTCTTCCTGATGCGCAGGAACTTTTCGTGGCGCGCATCGAGCGCATGGTCCGTGAAAAGACGAATGGGTTGATTCGTGATTTGCGAGTCGATGTCGTGCCGGGCGAATTGGTTCTTACCGGGCGGGCCGCGACGTATTATGCCAAGCAGCTCGCCACGCATGCCGCACTTGAGGGCTGTGACGAGCTGACACTGACGAACGACATCGAAGTCTTCTAAAGCAGTGTGCGGGCCAAATGGCCGTGGGCGAACACCTCGTGTGGGCAAGTTGGCCACGGCGGGCAAGTGAGTGGCGTGGCGCTTTCGCTTCAGTTCCCCTGTCGCTCAGTTTGCAGCGCGTTCACTCTTTCTTCGCCTTCCCCGTTTTTTTTGCCGCACCCTGTCTGGCAGGGGAGTTCGGCAGACTCCGTCCGGCGGAATTCGTCGCCGTGTGATTCAACGCGGTAGGATTCGCCTTCGTCGACGCGTAACGGGGCTCCTCCCCGCGAATCAGCCGCGCAATGTTGCTCCGGTGGCGAAAGACGATTAGCGCCGGCACGAGCAGGCTGAAGGCGGTCAGGCTCCCATTCTTTTCTGAGAAGAGCGCCGGCCAGACGATCGCCAGCTGACAGGCCGCAAACGCCACCGCCGCCAGAATCGATGCCAGTGACATGATTCTCCAGATCAAGAACGACAGTCCAAACACGGCCGCTGCTGCCAGCGAAGACCAGCCCGCCAGCCAGGCGACAACCCCCAGCGCCGTCGCCACACCCTTCCCTCCACGAAAACCAAGCCAGCACGGAAACATGTGCCCCAGCACCGTGGCGACTCCCGCCATCACTTGCCAATGCACGCGATCGAGATTGTCGTTGGCAATGAACAAACCAATCAACCCGGCGACCGGAATTAGCCCTTTCAGCAGATCCAGAAACAAGACGCACAGGCCCCATTGATTTCCCAGCACCCGGCCGACGTTCGTCGCCCCGATATTACCGCTGCCGTGCTGCCGGATGTCGATCTTGCCGACCACCCTGCCGATCAGGTAGCCGAAGGGAATCGCTCCGATAAGATACGCCATGGCCAGAAGCTGAATACCCGACACCGTTTGGTTCATACCCGATTCCTAACCTGTGGCATGACAGGGGTCAACCGTACGAAGGGAAGAGCCCGTTGAATACCGTGACGAATTTCGCGCGGCGAGCATAGGGGAGCGGTTTTCCCGGGAAGCATTGCCAGGTGGTCACTCGATCGTTCGCGGCTGAGACGCTTAACGACTGACAGACTTAACGGGGCGGCCGGCGCCGGTTGATCGGGCCCTCGTTACCGGGCCCGCGCCTGCCCCAGTGACATGCGCAGCGCCGTCAGCCCGATTTCGCCAACCTGCTGCGCAGGAATCTGCCAGAACAGAGGGTTCAACAGCTCCAGTGAGATTGCGCCGGCGTAGCCCATCTGCCGCAGGCGGTCAAACACCGCCGCCAGGCGAAAATCACCGTCGCCGGGCAGAATTCGATCGGCGTCGGTCGCCAGTTCTCGGGGGCGGTCGGCGACGTCGCAGGCCTGCACATGAAAAAGGTTGTCGGTCGTCAACAAATCCAGATCATCAAACTTGCTCGGGCCGACAAAGAAATGGAACAGGTCCAGACAAATTCCGACGCTCGTGTGCGCGGCCGCCTGTACCAGCATCACGGCCGTCTCGAGATTGTTGACGAATGTGTTTTTTGCTTGAAATTCAAGGGCGATTTTGACTCCGAACTTCGCCGCGGCGGCCCCGGCCTCACTGAGCGAAACCTGCGCCCGTTCAATGTCGATCGGGCCAAACGGACCTAGAAAATCGGCGACGATCACAAGCACCGGTATCTGCAATGCACCGCACAATTCGAGCCGGCGCTGAAATTGCCCCCATGCGGCGCGCCGCGCCTCGCCTTGCGAGATCAAAAGACCTCCCTGAAATGCCGCCGCCGCAATCGTAAGCCCGCGATCGGCCGCACGGGAACTGACCTCGGCCGGTGTGTGGGTCGCCAGGTAGTCTTCGAGCTTTGTCAGCCACAACTCGATGGCCGAGCCGGCCGCGTCGGCATAACCGTCGATGTCGTCCTCGAACGATGAGCCGAGAGTGCAGACTTGGCTGACACAAGGAAGCATACGAGGTGCCTTGACGGGAAGTGCCGTCTGAAAAAGCGTCGTGCGATCGCACCCAGTCTATTTTTTGAGCAATGCGGCAATGTCGTCGATGACCCTATCGGCCGGGCTGCGCCACTGCTGCAGTGTGTCGCGGTCACGAATGGTGACGGTCTGATCCTGCAAGGTCTGGCCGTCGACGGTGATGCACCACGGGGTGCCAATTTCATCCTGGCGCCGATAGCGCTTGCCGATCGCCGCCTGCTGATCGAAATAGCAGGCAATACCCGTCGATTTGAAGGCGCGATAGAGATTGAGCCCAAATTCGGGCATGCCGTCCTTTTTTACCAAGGGGAGGACTGCCACCTTGATCGGCGCCAGTTTCGGATGCAGTTTCATCAGCACCCGCTCTTGCAGCTCTCCCTTTTCATCGGGCTGTTTGTCTTCGGTATAGGCCTGGCATAGGAAAGCCAGCGTGGCCCGGTCGGCGCCGGCCGCCGGCTCGATCACGTGCGGCACAAAGCGCTCGCGGGTCTGGTCGTCGAAATAAGTCAGATCTTTGCCCGACCCGGGATGCCTGGGTTTGCCATCGGGGCCCAGTTCGGGAGTGAGATTCCCCTGGGCATCGCGGACAAGCTTTCCTTCCATGTGCGAACGCAAGTCAAAATCGCCACGATGGGCGACCCCCTCCAGCTCTCCGAATTCGCCCGCCTCAAGAAACGGAAACGCGTACTCAACGTCGGCCGTTCCCACTGAATAATGGCTCAACTCGTCTTTCGCGTGATCGCGGAGCTGCAACTTTTCGCGGCTCAACCCCAGATTGAGATACCAGTTGTAGCGCCGGTCGCGCCAATATTGATACCACGCAAAAGATTGCGACGGATGGCAGAAAAACTCCATTTCCATCTGCTCGAATTCGCGTGAGCGAAAGGTGAAGTTTCGGGGCGTAATTTCGTTGCGGAAGCTCTTTCCCGACTGCGCGATGCCGAAAGGAACTTTAACACGCGACGTATCGACGACGTTTTTAAAGTTGACGAACATTCCCTGAGCCGTTTCTGGACGCAGGAATGCCGCATCGGCGTCTCCCCCGAGTGCCCCCAGCGTTGTCTTGAACATCAAGTTGAATTCGCGTGGTTCAGTGAGCGTTCTAAGGGTTTTCGCATCGGGCGCAAGGATCAGGTCGAAGTCGCGTGGGCCGTCGGCATTCGGCGCGAGCCACGTCGGATCGATGCGGCCCGGCTTGCCATGCCGCGGCCTTGCGGAATTCGCCAGCGAAGACTCGGGACCTTGGTTTTCTTCGTAATCGCCAAACAGGGCCAGGATATCGTTTTTCTTACGAATGCCGAATTGCTCGAAGAATTTTGCGGCCCTGCGAATGGTATCCTCGACGAGGCCTTCGGGCGACTCTGCATCGGTCATGATGAAGACATACTGAGATTCCGCCGTATAGCGGGGGTCTTCGCAAAACGCCCAGCGTCCTCGTATCTGGTCAAACCGATAACGGCGATTCGTCTCGCGACAATCCACCATAAAATCATGAAACAGGTCGTAGTGCCCCGAGCACTTCCAGACCTGCGGATGCATGATGATTGAACAGTCGAGACCAACCATTGAGAACGGCTGCGGCGCTCCGGCCGGCGTCGAAAACTCATCGTGGTTGGTAATCATGTCGCGCCACCACGCATCCTTGACGTTGCGCTTCAGCTCGACTCCCAGCGGGCCGTAATCCCAGAAGCCGTTCAGCCCCCCATAGATTTCTGACGATTGAAAAATGAACCCGCGCCGTTTGCACAGCGCGACGATTTTATCCATTGAGTTGTCCATGAATGCCTTGAATCTTCTAGAATTTCGTCGTTTTGCTAAAGGGCAGCGTGAATTTCCCACGCTGCGAGCGCCAGCTCGGGAACAATCTCAAACTTGTCCTGCTGGGCACAGGTGAAGATATCGGCGCCAAGGCTGCAGTCGATTAGATTTCGTCCACCCCGGCTCTGCCGCAACGTCGTCACGAGAGAATTATAGTCTCGACCGCATGTTTCAAACAGGTTCAGGGCCAACTGCGTCGAGTCGTCACTGGCCTCTGTTTCAATTCCCTGCGACCCCAGTCCATGAGCAATCGCGCCGGCGCATAGTACGTCCTCAAGTGTGACTTGCCCGTCGGTTCCAGCGCACACGATATGAACTGGCCCCGTCTCATTCGCCAGTAGCCGTACGACGGCGCCCAGATTCAAAAACGCACCCACCAGCACGCGCCGCGCGGCTCTTGCTCGAATCAGTGCCCGCGTCCCATTCGTCGTCGTGAAAATCAGCGTCTTGCCGGCCACCGCCGGGGGGGTGTAGTCGGTCGGAGAATTTCCGAGATCGAACCCGGAAATTTTCAACCCATGGCGCTCGCCCCCTAAAAGCACCGTCCCCGGTGGCGACTGAGCAGCGATTCGGCGCGCGTCGTCGATTTCGCCGCACGGAATCACCGCTTTCACCCCGGCAGCCAGCGCATAGACGATCGTCGACGTGGCGCGAAGCACATCCAGGACGACGGCCACCCCTCCGACCAGTTCAGCCGGCTCAAATAAACCGGGCAAGAGATGCACAAAAATGGAACTCGACATGGCGCGATCATAGAAATGCAGACGCGATCGGGCAACAGACCGGCGAGGGGGGGGCAAGGCGGCAAGGCGGCGAAGCACTATCCCCTGAGAACTTCGCCATACGTGTGCTGCGCACTCCCCAGAATGACGCACGAGCCATCGTCAGCCAGAAGATTGGTCAGCTCGCGATCGTTTTCGACGGGAACCATAAACAATTCATCGACCATTCCGACAGGCAATCTGCTGACCAGGTAAACGCGGGCCCAATCGGCGGCGTTGGCAAACTGCGTCGCCGGAATCATATCGACGGGGGCCTGCTTGCGGATCGGTTGCAGAGCGCTTCGCGGGGAGTCGCTTTGACGGATCAGCTCGATGCCGATTTCAGGCTCGGCGTCCAGTTCAGAAAGAATGACGACTTTGCCACCTTTGGCTACCAGATTACGGGCCGTTGCCAGCGCCGCGCCGATTTGATCCCACCCGTGGCCGGCGCTGTCGGCATCGACAGCCGCCACCACCATATCGGCGCGGCTGTCGAGTGTTACGCGCCAATAATTCGCCAGAAGCTCCTTCCCCTTGCGAAAGACGCTGTCGTAGGCGCCGGCGATGACATCGGCGGCGCCCCCGCCGGCTGAAGGAAAAACCTGGAGCGAAAATTGCGTTCCCAGGAGCCACGCGATTTCGTCAATAATCTGGCGCAATGGCCGATCGTCGTCGGGCCCCAGTTCGCTGTGCCCTTCGCCGCGAGATCGAACAATTGCCTCGGTATTCGACAACCCGGGATAAAACACGCTGTTAGTACCGCGATACCCCAGCACCGGGTCGAAGGCGATCATCCCCACCGACAGGACGACGTCGGCATCGACCAGCTCTCGCGCCAGATAGATTCGCTCTCCGCGGGCCGTCGCGGCCATATACGCCTGTCGCTTGGGGTCGGTCGGGTCGTGAACCGACCATTGCACCTCCTGGCGAATCGGCTCGGGAAGCGCCAGTCGCGGATCGACAAGCGGCACGCTGTCGAGCGCGGCTGGCTGCAAAACCTGCACATCCGAAGCCGCGATTCCCCGCGATTCGAGCATTTTCCAGACCTCGGCAATCAACTCGGCGGCACACGGCGTATGCCGGTCGAGGGCCACCACCACCTGGTCTCCCGGAAGGCACACCTGAATCAGCGAGGGAAAGTCGAGCGGCTTCGAAAGGGCCGCATGCACCTTTTTTGAAAAATCCGCAGGCTGACCGGGGCCGGGGTGGTACGCCGCCACCCGCTTCGAGTCGATCTCCCACGCGAAAGTGCCGCTGCGTCCGTATTTAAGATTGATCGCCATGCTCTCGTCTTGTTTGTCGTTGCAGGCTGGCTGTCAGCGGTCGCTGGCTGAAGCCAGGACGACGCAACGTCGAACCCTGTTTCTTGATGGGGATGATATGGTAGAATGTTTTCCGACTGGCCCGCAGGCAAATCATTTCAGTTCCGGCAGCAATTGGCAACCTCGAACACGCATGGTCGACGACGATCAACTGATGATCGGGATTCAGACAGGCGACTCGCAGGCGTTTGAGACGCTCGTCGAACGGTATCAGCAACCCCTGATAAATTTTTTCTTTACCAATTCCCGCGATCGCCAGTTTTCAGAGGACCTGACGCAGGAAACATTGCTGCGGGTTTACGACCAGGCGTGGGATTATCTCCCCACGGGCCGCTTTCGCGGATGGATGTACCGCATCGCCCGAAACCTGCTGATCGACAACATCCGCCGCCGTTCGCACGATGCCCTGGTGCGCTCAGTCCGTGGAACGGGCGACGACAGCTGCGTCCTGGCAAGTCTGGCCGAGGAAATCGCCTCTCCGCA
>JAYTRB010000382.1:0-7067 GCA_043746425.1 Planctomycetia bacterium | reverse complement strand
GGTTTTGTAGCGAAAATGGGCCCATTTCCATATACGTCCGTGGATGATCTTCTTTTGAAGGCCCCCGACCGGCCTTTGTATCTCGTCCTGGATGCCATTCAGGATCCGTATAATTTTGGCGCGATGCTGCGCTCGGCGGGGGCGTTCGCCGTCGATGGGGTATTCATCGGAACGCATCGGCAGGTTCCGGTGACGAGCATGGTCTCGCGCAGCTCAGCGGGGGTAGTGAACCGCGTGCCGATTGCTCAAGTGGCAAACCTGGCTGAACTGACTGAGGCGCTGCGGGCACGAAAGGTCAGCGTCATCGGCGCAAGCGAGAAGGCCGATTTACCGCTGACTGGCTGCAACTTTCGAGAAGCGACGGCGATTGTGGTCGGAAATGAAGGAACAGGGATCGGCCCAGAATTATTGGCCTGCTGCGATGCGCTGGCTCGCATTCCCATCGCTGCCACAGTCGGATCGCTCAATGCCGCGGCGGCCGCCGCCGTCTTCTTCTTTGAAGCCCAGAGGCAACGGGGCGCATGACCTCAGCCTGACGCATAGGAAATGGCCCTCACTGAGTGGCTCACGAGAAGCAGGCAGGGGCGATGAGGTGGCACTTAAAGACCTGCGCCGGGTTTGCAACCGCGGGGGATTCGTTTTCTGTGACACTTGCGATTTCGCCGTAGTTTCCTTACTGTTTTCGCACCAGACTTTGACTTACGAAATTGTAATTCTTCAGGGAAGAATCGCACCGTCCCGACGACATTCGGACACTGGAGTAAAGCGCTTATGAATCGATTGAAGACAATGGCGTGGTCCTTCGGAATCTTCCTCCTTGCGGCAACGGCCGCCCACGCAGGCGAAGCCGATCTGGCCATCCCCGATCTTGATGTAGGCAAGTTCTCGATCTTCGGAATCAAGATGACCGGGTGGTGGCTGCTCTTGTGCGGTTCTTTTGTGATCACCGGTACGCTGGGGATCAGCCTGTACCTGCGGGCGCAGATTTACAAACTGCCGGCTCACAAATCGATGCTGGCTGTGGCTGAGATCATTTTCCAGACATGCAAAACCTATCTCATCCAGCAGGGTAAGTTTCTGCTGCTGCTATTCGTATTGATCGCATCGGCGATGACATACTATTTCAAGGTGCTGCAAGGGCAGGGTTTCGATACCGTCGGATTGGTGCTGTTGTTCTCGGTGGTGGGGATGGGGGGCTCTTACTGGGTCGCCTACTATGGCATCCGCGTGAACACCTTCGCGAACTGCCGCACTGCCTTTGCCGCGCTGCGGGGCGAACCCTGGGACGTCGTCAACATCCCCTTGCAGGCGGGCATGTCGATCGGTCTGTTTCTGATATCGCTGGAACTGATCATGATGGTGATCATCCTGCTGTTCGTCGATCGCGCGATTGTGGGCTATTGCTTCCTGGGCTTTGCCATCGGCGAATCACTGGGGGCTTCGGTGCTGCGCATTGCAGGGGGCATTTTCACCAAGATCGCCGACATCGGGTCAGACCTGATGAAGATTGTCTTTAACGTCAAAGAGGACGACCCGCGAAACCCTGGCGTCATCGCCGACTGCACGGGCGATAACGCGGGTGACTCGGTCGGACCCACGGCAGACGGCTTCGAAACATACGGTGTCACGGGGGTGGCACTCATCTCGTTCATCACGCTGGCGATTCCCGACGTCGATATTCAGGCGAAGCTCATCGTCTGGATCTTCGCCATGCGGTTTTTGATGGACTTCATGTCAGGCATCTCGTACTTCATCAATCAGGCGATTTCAGAGAAGAAGTACAAGGGGCTCAAGGAATTCGATTTTGAGGAGCCCCTCACGCGACTCATTTGGATCGCGTCGATCTTGTGCATCGTCACTTCATTCGGCATGAGCTGGTTGCTCATCGGCGATATGTCGATAATCGGGGTTGATAATTCCATCCGATACTTTCCGCAGCTGTGGTGGCAACTGGCTTTAATTATCAGCTGCGGAACGCTGGCGGCCGTCTTAATTCCCGAATTCACCAAGGCCTTCACGAGCTCGCACTCGAAACATGTTCACGAGATTGTCACGGCCTCACGCGAAGGGGGGTCGTCGCTTACGATTCTCTCTGGGCTCGTGGCCGGCAATTTCAGCGCCTTCTGGAACGGCCTGCTGATCATGTCGCTGATGGCCGGGGCGCTGTTCGTCAGCAAGATGGGACTGGGGGACATCATGGAAGACCCCAAGTATGCTTCAATCTTCGCCTTCGGAATGGTGGCCTTCGGCTTCTTGTGTATGGGTCCCGTCAACATCGCCGTCGACAGCTATGGCCCGGTGACCGACAACGCCCAGTCCGTTTTTGAACTGGCGCAGACCGAGCACATACCGGGAATCAAAGAAGAAATTCAGCGAGATTTTGGTTTTATTCCCGATTTTGAAGTTGGCAAGCGATACCTCGAAGCCAATGACTCGGCGGGCAATACCTTTAAGGCGACAGCCAAGCCTGTACTCATCGGCACAGCCGTCGTCGGTGCCACGACGATGATCTTCTCGATCATCCTGCTGCTCAAGAAGGCGGGGATGCTCGAACTCAGTCTGACCGATGCCCCTGTGCTGCTGGGCTTCATCAGCGGCGGCGCCGTGATTTACTGGTTCTGCGGTGCTTCGATTCAGGCGGTCACCACCGGTGCGTACCGCGCGGTGGCTTTCATCAAGAAGAACATGGACCTTAACAAGACAGAAGCCGACATCGAAGATTCACGAACTGTTGTCCGCATCTGTACCCAATACGCCCAATCGGGAATGTGGAACATCTTTATCGTTTTAATGACGATAACGCTGGCTTTCGCCTTCTTCGACCCGAACTTCTTTGTGGCGTATCTCGTCTCGATTGCCGTATTCGGATTGTTCCAGGCCATCTTCATGGCGAATGCCGGCGGCGCCTGGGACAATGCCAAGAAATACGTTGAAGTCGACTTACGGGAAAAGGGAACCGCACTGCACGCGGCCACGGTGGTGGGAGATACCGTAGGCGATCCATTCAAAGATACGACATCAGTCGCGCTCAACCCCATTATCAAATTTTCGACCCTGTTCGGCCTGCTGGCGGTCGAAATCGCCATTAAGATCAAGGAAACAGCGGCGGCCAAGAATATAGCGCTAGCCGGAAGCGGCAATGACTACACCGCCATTGTTGGCATCGTGATGCTGGCCATCGCCCTGATTTTCGTCTGGCGGTCGTTCTATTCCATGCGAATCCCGAAGGAAGTCTGAAAAGAACGATATTGATTTCGAAGTCGACAAGCACCCCGGCGGCCTTCAGGCAGCCGGGGTGCTGCCGTTCGATCGTGGTGAACCTCATCGACGCATTGGGTGTCGAATAGACAAGTCGCAGACTCGATGTCCAAAAAGAAAGCTGGCTCGTGCCTTGTACGCCAGGGCCACATCGAAGATCATGGGAGTTGACGGTATCCTGCCTGCTGACTATGGGAGTGCGCGACAATTACGGCAACGACGAAAAAGATAAAAACTGTACCTTCCGCACGTGCCCGAAGCCTGAAGGCCGCCTGCTTGTGCGCCAAAGCGGCTGAAGATTCGCGTGGAAAAGAGACGCTGGTTCTCGACCTGACAGAAGTCACTCCGATTGTCGATTATTTCGTCATCTCGACGGGGGCCAGTGGCCGGCAGATGAATGCCGTGGCAGAAGATGTCAATCGGGTCATGCGAGCCCACGGTTCGCGACCTATCGGCGTTGAAGGGCAAAAAGACTCGACCTGGATCCTGCATGACTTCGGCGACATTGTATTGCACGTCTTCAGTCCTGAAGCCCGTCAACTGTACGATCTCGAGCACTTGTGGGCAGATGCCCCCCGCGTTGACTGGAAGATTGAGCTCGATCGGGCCGAGTGACCCCTCTGAGGCTCATTTCTCACAACGATCTGAACCGCGGATGACCCCCACGCGCGCGGATGAATACGAAAGTGCTGAATCGGCGGTTCCGCGTGCAGATTGGCGAATATCGGCCTTCTCTGCAGATTTTCTTCGTCTTTTTACGGCATTGAGTTTTTTCATGCCCAGAACAGAGAGACCCACAATTCAATTCCGCGGCACATTCCAAGATATTGCCGTCTATCTCAAAACAGTGTTTTATTGGGGATGTGGGTTTCTTCAGTCGCCTGAATTCGGAAATTTGATTTTCTCATGAATGTACTCAGCGAACTTCGATCACGATTCCTCTCGGCCCTGGAAGGGCTCAGTGACGACCCGGCACCTTTGGCGGCGATGGTCAAGCCAGCGCAGGATTCCAAGTTCGGAGATTATCAAGCGAATTGTGCGATGCCGCTGGCCAAACAGCGCGGGCTCAACCCCAGCGAAGTGGCAACGCAAATCATCGAGCGGCTTCAACTTGCCGACCTTTGCGAGCCGCCTGAAATCGCCGGCCCCGGGTTCATCAATCTGAAACTGCGGCCCGAATGGCTCGTAGAACATACGAATCGCCTGATTGCCGACGAGCGACTGGGCATTGTGCCGGTTCCCCATCCGCGGCGCGTCGTCGTCGACTTTTCCTCTCCCAATGTCGCTAAACCGATGCATGTCGGGCACCTGCGAAGCACAGTCATAGGCGATGCGCTGTATCGTATCTGGAAGTTCGCGGGACATGACGTGATCGGCGACAACCATGTCGGCGACTGGGGCACGCAGTTCGGCATGATCATCTATGGCTACAAGCATTTTCTGGACGAGCGGGGGTATCAGCAGAACGCGGTGGTGGAACTTGCCCGACTGTATCGACTCGTCAACCAGCTTGCCGATTATCACGACGCGGTTGTCGAACTTCCCGGGTTGAGGGCGAAACTCACCGAGTGCGAGACCCAACGCCATGCCGCCGAGGCAGCGCCGACTCCGGCCGACAAAAATGAACAGGCGACTCGTAAAAAGGCGCTGAAGCAACTCGCTGCCGAAATCGACGAGCTAAAGCGATCGATTGCGTCGGCCGCCGGGCAGCAGGAAAAAGTCGATCAGTCGGCAGGACTGAAGGCCCTGGCAACTGCCCATTCGCAAATCGCGACCGCCGCGCGGGAGGAAACCGCGAAATTGCACGCGGGTGATGCCGGGAATCTCGGGTTATGGAAGCAATTCATGCCCGCGTGCCTGGCGGCGATTGACGCGATGTACTCGCGCCTGGGCGTGCGCTTCGACACAACTCTGGGAGAAAGCCATTATCAGCCGTTTCTGGCTGAGACGGTCGATGACCTGCTGTCTCGCAAAATTGCGGTCGTCAGTGAAGGCGCGGTCTGCGTTTTCGTGCCGGGCGTCGAAGCCCCCTTCATCATTCGTAAGAGTGACGGCGCTTTTACATATGCCACGACCGATCTGGCGACGATCCGCTATCGCGTAGAAACACTCAAGGCTGACGTTCTGCTGTACGTCGTCGACGTCCGGCAGGGCGAACACTTCAAACTGCTGTTCGAGACGGCGCGTCTCTGGGGCTTCGACAAGGTCGACTTTCGGCACATCAGTTTCGGGACAATTCTCGACGAGAAGAAGCAACCCTACAAAACCCGCTCGGGAGACACCGTTGGTCTTGAATCGCTGCTCGATGAATCGGTTGTCGAGGCCCGCAAGGTCGTCGATGCCGGCGACGACGCGAAACCCGGCGGGCCCGAACACAATGCAGCGACCCGCGCGCGAATCGCCGAAGCCGTGGGTATCGGGGCCATCAAGTATGCCGATCTATGCCAGAATCGCGAAAGCGATTACGTCTTCAGTTGGGCCAAGATGCTGGCGACAAAGGGAGACACGGCGACATACATGCAGTACGCCTCTGCTCGGGTGTGCGGAATTTTTCGCAAAGGAAACGTCGACCGGTCGACGTTGCGAAGAGCGGGCGGTGTCATCGCCATCGAGGCTCCGGCCGAGCGCGCCTTGGCGCTGCAACTGGCACGTTTCAGCGAAGCGCTCGCCGATGCCGCCAACGAATGCCGGCCGAATTTCCTGACGCAGTATCTGTTTCAGACGGCCAATTGCTTCAGCACGTTTTTTGAAGAGTGTCCTGTGCTGAAGGCCGAGAGCGAGAACCTGCGCACCAGCCGCCTGCTGCTGGCCGATCTAACCGGCCGCGTCATTGCGCAGGGGCTCGAACTGCTGGGAATTGAGACCATCGAGCAGATGTAATCATCGATCTGCCGCGGTCGGCAGGCGACAGAAAATCATTCGCCCGGCACTCGATTGCAGAACGCTCTTGACGACGACCTCAGACTCTTTGCCGATCATCGGACTGCCGTCTTCGCAAACGACCATCGTACCGTCATCCAGATAACCAACTCCCTGGCCGGGCGCTTCGCCAGCCTTAATGATTCGAATCGTCAGCCGCTCTCCAGGAAGGAAACGAGGCTTGAGCGAATTGGCCAGGTCATTGAGGTTGATGACATCGACCCCCTGAACGCTGGCGACTTTGTTGAGGTTGAAATCATTCGTGACGACGCACCCCCCGAGCTTCTTGGCCAGTTCGACAAGCCGTTGATCGACCGTCATTCCCCGGGCTTCGTCCGGTTTGACCTCGTGCAATTTGACCTCGATCTGCGGGTTCGACTGCAGCTTGCTGAGCACATCCAGGCCCCGCCGCCCGCGGTTGCGACGCAACTTGTCATTGCTGTCTGCGATGTCCTGCAATTCCTGCAGGACGAACGAAGGAACGATCAAAGGCGCATCGATGATCTTGGTCTCGATGACGTCAGCAATCCGGCCATCGATAATCGAACTGGTGTCGAGCACATAGGGTCGCCCGCCCCGAACTTCCTTGGCAAACTCGATGTACGGAATGATAAATCGGAATTTGTCTTTAGTCTGCAACAACATCGTGACGCACAGGTACGGAAAGATCAGGTTCGTGAACATCAGCGTAATTCCCTTGAAATTCGGGGTAATTACGGGCTGCAGCGCCTGATTTGTCAGATAACTCAACAGAAACCCGATGAGCAGACCAAAGTAGACCGCCGAGATGACTTCGATCCGTTTTCGGCGGAACAAAATATCGACGAAAATGACCGACTGCGTCAGCAGCAGCAGAACGACGAATGACAAGAACGGGTGCGGTTCGAGCA
>JAYTRB010000381.1:0-3908 GCA_043746425.1 Planctomycetia bacterium | reverse complement strand
CTGACGTAATGGTTTCGTGCTGAGAAGGAGAGACGCTCATGCCGGCCCAATGCTACGTAGTCGTGATCAATCCTCGCAGCGGAAGGCGGCGCGGGAATGGCGTATTGGAAAAGGTTGAATCGATTCTTTCGGCGACAGGTGCCAAACTCGACATTCGAGTCACGCAATACCCACGACACGCCACAGAAATCGCCCGAACGCTTGATCTGGCCAGTTACGCCGGCATCTGTGTGATCGGGGGCGACGGGACGGTCCACGAGGTAGCCGATGGCCTCATGCAGCGCGGCGAGCCGGTTCTCATTCCACTGGGCATTATACCCGCCGGGACGGGAAACACCCTGCACGAGCACATTCGCGGCGATCAGGCGCTCGACGCGGCGCGGCGCATTCTGGTGGGAAAAACCCAAGCCCTTGACGTGGCGCGGGTCACCACGAATGGCCACACAATCTACTGCGTCAACATCGTCGGCTGGGGCGCTGTGGCAGACATCAACGGCACGGCCGAGAAGTTGCGATGGCTTGGTCGGTCCCGATATTCGCTGGCCGCGCTGTGGCATATCGCGCAGCCGAGACGACGTCGCATCCGACTCCGCCTCGAAGAGAGCATCGTCGACGACGATTTTCTATTCGTCATCGGCTGCAACACGAAATTCACCGGAGCCGGAATGAAACTGGCGCCACACGCCGAGATTGACGATGGTAAAATCGACGTAGTCGTCGTACGGCGGGCTTCGCGCCGGCAATTGCTGCGGCTGTTCACGAAGGTCTTCGACGGCTCGCATCTGGCATTGAACTATGTCGAGTACCATCAGGTGCGGTCATTCGCGATTGAATCGGACGGCCACGAACCACTCGATCTGGATGGCGAAACGAAGGGCCACGCTCCGATGACAGTCGAAGTGCAGCCAGCCGCGCTACGCGTTTTCGCGTAGCTGCACACGATTCGCAGAGGATGTGTCGAGCCCGAACTGTCGAAAGTGTGCATCCGCCAGCCACATCAGAGGCTGGCAACTGTTTGCTACGGCGGACGTTTGCGGTACAGTGTGTATTCTGTTGCGCTTCATTTCAGGCAATCGCTTAATTCCGAAACGACCAATCCTGGAGACGCCCCTATGGACCGCCGCGAGTTCTTGCAAGCCAGTGCCGCCGGGCTGGCGCTGTCGGCCGCCTCTGGTTTTTCTGCCGAGTTTGCCGATAAGAAACCGCCGCGTGTGGGGCTGATCGGGTGCGGCTGGTACGGCAAATGCGATCTACTGCGACTGTTGCAGGTCGCCCCCGTTGAAGTCGTCTCGCTGTGCGATGTCGACAAGCAAATGCTCGCCTCGGCGGCAGACATCGTTGCCGAACGGCAGGCGTCGCAGAAGAAGCCGCAAATCTTCGGCGACTATCGGACAATGCTCAAACAGAAAGATCTCGATATCGTTCTGATTGCGACCCCCGATCATTGGCATGCGCTGCCCATGATTGCAGCCGTCGAAGCGGGGGCCGATGTGTACGTCCAAAAGCCGATCAGCGTTGATATTGTCGAGGGGCAGGCGATGCTGGCGGCCGCGCGCCGAACGGGGCGGGTCGTGCAGGTGGGAACGCAGCGACGCAGTACGCCGCACCTGATCGAGGCCCGCGATGCGATCGTCAAAGAGGGGAAGCTCGGGAAAATCGGGATGGTCGAGGTGTACTGCTACTACCACATGCGAACCCGCGAAAACCCGCCTGACACGTCGCCTCCAGAAAATCTCGACTACGAAATGTGGACCGGGCCGGCCCCCATGCGCCCGTACAACAAGCTCGTGCACCCGCGGAGTTGGCGGGCCTTTATGGAATACAGCAACGGCATCGTGGGCGATATGTGCATCCACATGCTCGACATGGTGCGCTGGATGCTCGATCTGGGTTGGCCCCGGCGCGTCTCATCAACGGGCGGAATCTTTATCGACAAGATGAGTAAGGCCAACATCTCTGATACGCAATCGGCAACCTTCGAATTCGAACAGTTTCCTGTCGTTTGGGAACACCGCACCTGGGGGCATTCGGCCGATCCGCAGTATCCATGGGGAGCAACAATTTACGGCGAAAGGGGGACGCTCAAACTCAGCGTGAATGGCTACGATTTTATCCCTTTCGGAAAGGGCGAGCCGGTGCATCGCGACGTTGTGATGGAGCTCGACAAGTACCCCATCGACAACACAGAGAAAGATCTCGAAAAACAAGTCGCTCCGGCGATTCGCGGGCACATGGTCGATTTTCTGCGGGCCATCGCTAGCCGGGGCAAACCAGTCGCCGACATCGAACAAGGGCACATCTCGACGGCCAGTTGTATTCTGGCAAACATGTCGATGCAGCTCGGTCGAACGCTGACCTGGGACCCGGTCAAACAGCAGATCGCCGGAGATGACGAGGCCAACAAATTTCTGCGCCGGCCCTATCGAAAGCCCTGGATGCACCCGGAACCGGCATAGCGAATATCTGTGGCGCGACTCACTGCCGCGATATCGGGCGTTACAGAATCTCGTGGATTGGTTCGATGCCGGGATCGACCAGATATTGCGGGACGCCCGACTGGTCAAAGACGCGAATGTTGCGCGCGTCGACGCCGGCGCATTTGTAGAGTGTGGCGAAGACTTCCTGAAATTTGACAGGACGTTCGGCGGGATGTTCGCCGTAGCGGTTCGTCTTGCCCACGACCTGCCCCGTTCGCATTCCGCCGCCCGCGAGAAGGCAGGCATTCGCCTGCGGCCAATGATCGCGACTGTTGTTGTTATTGATTTTGGGCGTCCGGCCGAACTCGCCCCACACCACGACCGACACGTCATGCTGCAGCCCCCGCTCATGAATGTCGCAGACCAGAGCGGCCAAACCCGTATCGAGAAGAGGGAACTCTTCGCGGGATTTCGGAAAATTCATGCCGTCGGCGCCGTGCCAGTCCCAGCGGCTATAGTTCAGTGAGACAAATCGGGCTCCGGCTTCGACCAGCCGGCGGGCGAGACACAGGTTTTCGACCATCGGAGGCGCCCCGTCACGCTGAAATTCTTCGCGACTTTTGCCGTACCGTGCGAGAATGCGAGGGTCCTCTTGCGATAGATCGAGCGCTTCGGCGAGCTTCGAAGTTGTCAAAATTCCCATAGCCTTTTCGTTATAGACGTCAAGGCTCTCCATCATCCCCCGAGCGTCGGCGTCGCGACGGAATAAGTCGAAGGCTTTCATGAGCTGGGTGCGATCGCGTAACCGCTCAAGAGTAATCCCCTGCAGGACCATGTTCTCAGCCGTACTGCGAGCCTTGCGACCGAGCAGATTGAACGGCGCATGGGCAACCCCCAGGAATCCACCGTCTCCTGGTTCACCCCAGGTGCGATTGCCCGTCTGATACATGAGCGCCAGGTTGGGCGGAATTGCTGGGTTGAAAGCGCCTTGCAGTTTCGAGATCCATGCGCCGGCCGAAGGCCAACCTCCCGGGGGTTGCCGGCCCCCTTTTTTTCGTCCGGTCATGCACTGGTAGCAATCATGTGCCCCATCCGAATCGCTCAGCGAGCGAACGGGAATGAACTTGTCCATGTTTTGGGCGATGGTAGGAAAGAGCTCGCAAATCTCAATGCCAGGCACGTTGGTCTGGATTGGTTTGAACTCGCCACGAATCTCGATCGGAGCATCGGGCTTCGGATCCCACATGTCGATGTGCGAAGGGCCGCCGGGAAGATAAACATTAATGATCGCCTTGTGGCCCCCCCCTTCCCCGGCTTTGGCATCGGCGCGCAATACCTGGGGCAACGATATTCCCCCAAGCGCCATGCCGCCGATCGTCAAAAAGTCGCGGCGAGAAAGCCCGTCGCAAAAAGAACGATTGCCGCCAGGGGCACGTCCAAGGATGGAGAGCATCTGTTCTCAACTCCAGACGAAAAGGGGTAACTCGGCAA
>JAYTRB010000380.1:0-2816 GCA_043746425.1 Planctomycetia bacterium | reverse complement strand
TGGGGGAAATGGAAAGGGGCGCGGCGGCGGGGGGACTTCCTTTTTTGGTCATCAGGCGAATGGCACGCGGTTTGTATACCTACTCGACGCATCGGCCAGCATGTACGACTACAATGCCATTGCCGTCGCCAAAGCCGAACTTTTGTCGAGTCTCCAACGGCTCGATACGACGCAGCAATTTGAAATCATATTTTACAACGACAAGGCCCATCCCCTGGTCGGCCCCGACGGAAAGTCGCAGTTGTTCTGGGGCACCGAAACAAATCGCACACTGGCCAGTCAGTTCATTCGCAGTATTGACCCGGAAGGCGGAACCCGGCATCTCGACGCGGTATTGGCGGCTCTCGGCTACGGCCCAGACGTGCTGTTCTTTCTGACCGACGCCGGCGAACCGATCTTGTATCCGGGCGATCTTGAAAAGATCAAGAAACGGAACAACGGTCGATCGCGTATTTTTACGATTGAATTCGGGAAGGGCGCAAATCTGCGGACCGACAACTACCTGAAAAAGCTGGCCCGCGACAACGATGGTTCGCACGTTTATCGGGACGTGCAGGAATTTCAAAAGAAGTAGACGGGTAGCGGTTGTCTGTCTTTTATTCGTTCACTTGCTTGTCGCCCCCGCGCACAGATTTGATCCGATTGCAATGCAAAAACACTCGCCCGAGGAGATTCGGCACGTTCAAAATGGTCGCCACGTGTGCGTGTCAATTGCGCTCGGGATTCGTTTGTTTTCGATCACCAGCCTGCTTGTCTGCGCGCCATGGACGGCCTTCGCCCAGGACAAAGTCATACTCCAGCGCGGCAACTATTCGGCGCGAATTATGCTTTCAGGGACCGTCGATGACTACAACGGCACCGAATTGTCGATTCGTACTGACGGCGAAGAGCCGGCTAAGACCTACCCTGCCGCCGATGTTGTCGAAATTCAAACCTCGCAGATCGAACAGCATACGCGTGGTCTTGCACTGCTTGCCGAGGGACGGGTTGAAGACGCACTTCGCGAACTGGAGGTGGCAGTCAAAAAGGAACCGCGAACGTGGGTTCGCCGCGAGATTCTGGCAGCACTCGTCCGCGGCGGACAGCGGCGGGGCGACTACCCGGCAGCCGGGAACCGATATCTGGCGTTGCTAAAAAGTGACCCGACGACCCGGCAGTTTCGGGTGATTCCGCTCGTATGGGGACCCGAGACGGTCGACCGCGAGGCGCGCCGCGAAGCCCGCTCATGGATGAACGGCACGGTGGACGCGGGCCGATTGATGGGGGCCAGTCTGTTGTATGACGATTCGCAGTCCGGGAAAGAGGCCCGCAGCGTGCTCAAAGAACTTTCATCGAGCTCAGATTCGCGAGTACGCGTCCTGGCGCAGATGCAGGCGTGGCGGCAAGAGGCTTTGACGGGAAATCCTGGAAAAATGCAGCTGGCCCAGTGGCAGCACCGGATCGACGCCATGCCCGAAGACCTGCGGGGGGGGCCGTGTTATCTCGTGGGCCGGGCCTACGCTGCCCGGCACGACTACGAACTGGCGGCGGCGACGCTATTGTGGCTTCCACTGGTCGATGACCATGATTTCCGGCTGGCGGCCCGGGCCTGTCTGGAAGCCGGAACAGCCCTTGAAAAGATCGGCCAGCATGCCGAAGCCCGCACTCTGTTCCACGAGGTCACGACCCGATTCGCCGAGACATCCTTCGCCGACGACGCCGCAGTTTTGCTGAAGCGCGGCGACGAAGACGCAGGCATTACCGCGGATCGAAAGGACGATTAATTCACGAAGTCCGACACGGTCTGTCAACGCGAGCGAACTGTGGTTTCTCGATTCATCGAGTCTGTTTTTTCTCTTCCCGCCCGGTGGCAACTGCGCCGCTTGCACGAGCAGGTGCGGCAAATTGTCGAGCTGAAAGGGGAATTCGCGGATTTAAGTGACAACGAATTGAAGGAACGAAGTCTGTCGTACCGATACCGCGCCAAATGCGGCGATCCGCTCGAATTGCTGCTTCCTCAAGCATTCGCCCTCATTCGTGAAGCGGCTCGGCGAACGATCGGACTGATGCACTTTGAAGTACAGCTCGTCGGGGGCGCAGCGCTTCATGCCGGGGCCATTGCTCAGATGCAGACTGGCGAAGGCAAGACGCTTATGGCCACGCTGCCGTTGTATCTGCGGGGCCTGGCCGGCAAGGGAGCCCATCTGGCGACCGCCAACGACTATCTCGCGCGCCGCGACGCCGAATGGATGCGGCCGATTTTCATGGCGCTTGGGTTTTCAGTCGGGTCGATTATTGCCGGCATGCATCGCGTCGAACGAATGCAAGCCTATCGCTGCGACGTCACCTACGGCACCGCGCGCGAATTCGGATTCGACTTTTTGCGCGATCGCCTGCAGCTGAGGCACGGGGCCGAGACGCAGCTGCTGTTCCACGCCGGTGACCTGGACCAAACAGAGACTTCTTCGCCGTTGGCTCGTGTGCAGCGCGAGTTGCACTTTGCCGTAGTTGACGAAGCCGACAGCATTCTGATCGACGAAGCCCGCATTCCGCTGGTCATCAGCGGCATTTTAAATACGGACGGAGATGTGGCGACGACGGGGTACCAATGGAGTGCACATGTGGCCGCACATTTCAGCGAGGCCCGGCATTTCGTGGTGGATCCGTTGACTCGCCGTCTGGAACTGACGGCCGACGGCCGACAACTTGTCCGCACGTTGTCGAAACCCGCGCAACTCGACGCCCTGCGGCTGACCAGCCTGTATGAATATGTCGAACGGGCGATCCGTGCAGAACGCGAGTTTCTGCGCGATCGGCAATATGTCGTTTGCAACGAG
>JAYTRB010000379.1:0-4556 GCA_043746425.1 Planctomycetia bacterium | reverse complement strand
GCGCCAGATTTGCAAGTTGCGCGGCAGTCATTTCCATGACGTCGCAAGCTGCGTATTTAACGAATGCGTCACGATACGTCGACCGCACAAAGGGAACTTCGGGAAGTGCTGCACCACCCGACTGAGGCGTCGATGCAGGTGGTACTCTGAGGGGGCTGCCTTGTGCCGCACGGAATACCTCGACAACCAGTTCTTCGACAACCTGCATCTGTTCGACGTGAGTGTCGCCCGTGCGGTACCATTCGACCATCGTGAATTCGGGGTTGTGGAGTCGTCCCAGTTCGCCGGCGCGAAAGACGTGCCCGACCTGGTAGATGGCCGTCGCGCCGGCAGCCAGCAGACGCTTCATTGCAAATTCAGGCGAGGTCTGCAGGTACAGCGCACCTTGTTGGCCGTCAACAATAAAGGGTTCCAGATGCGGGTCGACGACACGGTCGTGAGAAAGCAACGGCGTATCGACTTCGAAATACCCCCGCTCATCGAAAAATCGCCGTACTGTTTGAAGCAGTCTCGCCCGCAAGGGCAACATTCCCGGTAATGCCGAAGGAAGGTAGTCTGACTGCTCCGGCATCGTTTCAGTTCGTCGTTGAATTTTGCAATGGATTCAGATCGCGGGAAGTCAGGCGGCGATTCTCGGGAACCGGGCTGCGGGTTCCGGAATGGGAATCGTTTCGATTTCTTCTTTGGCAAGCACGCGCCGCGAGTATACCAACCGCAGAAATTCGGGGAACAGCAGCCAGTCTCCAGGGCGCTCATTCCAGGCGCGCGCCAGCTTGAAAAAAAAGTCCATCTCGTACTTCGCCACCACCAAGTCTTGAACCTGCTGAATGGGGTCGAGGTCGTTCGGTTCCCACTTTTGCGGGCAAAGTTGATAAACGGGGTGGCTACCCCCTCTGCCGACAGAAGGCATATCGCAAAGCACGGCCAGTTCGCCCGTTCGGTCGAACTTCGTTGGAAAGACTCGGCAAGCCGAGGGGCGATCTTCATAATTGCCGCATTGCGAAATTCCCAACGGATGCTGGGCGGTAGGCGCCCCCTCGGCCAGAAACTTGCACCGCGTCGTTCCCGGAAAATGGCTGCTGTATTCCTGAATCAGACTGATGACGTACGGGGTGTCGGGCTGATCCCGAAAATGGAAGTGCGGTGCGTATTCACGCGCAATCGCCCCGTTCGGATCAGCCCAGCGGCAGGCGAAGTCCCAGAACGAAAGTTGCCGGCGCGAGATGATCCGCAGAATGTCGGCCCCTGTGAGGGGTACGACGTACGTTCGGCAGCATCCGGCGTGGCATGTAGCACATTGAATCATCGCTCCTCCTTAGAGCGCATAAGCTTCCCCGTCGATATTATCGTCAAAAACGGCACATCCGTCCGCCGAATCTGCATTCGAAATGCCGAAATTCACGGAAATAGGACGTCTGGAATTCCGAAGATGCGCAGGCCGATCTCGTGCGACAGTTTGCACGCCAGCACCGCGGCCGCAGCGGGCAAATTTCGCGCGTCTGATTGTTACAAAAGCGACGTCAATCTTCCGTTGCATTTCATGTCTGTGGCAGCGAGAATAAGGCCCGTCACACAATCTTTACATTTGTGGAGCAAGGGGGCCAGATATGGCAATTACAGTCACGTGCCGATCCTGCAAGCAGAAATACCAGGTTCGCGACCATCTCGCCGGTAAATCGGTCTCTTGTAGAGAATGCGGAGCGCCGGTTCAGGTTCCGAAACTTACGCCAGAAGATGCGGACGATTTTGACGACGGCCCTGCCGAATATTCTGTGCCGAAGTCTGCCGCAGAAGAGCCCAAACCGGTTATCGCCAGGAAATCCGAGCGAACGCCGGCTTCCGAGCGCGTGCTGTCTCGCAGTTCCCACGACATGCCCGCGCGCCAGAGCCGGTCGGGCAAGCCGCAAACGCCCGCGATTTATCTGGGCGTGGCGGCCGTGCTCGTGGTCATCGTCATTGTGCTGATCAATGCCGTCGGCCCGTCTTCTGAACCGGTAGCCGATACGGCCCCGGCCAACCCCTTTCAAGGAGGAGGAAACGCCTCTCAGGCCCCGGCCCTTGCCAAGCCGATCGCCAAACCGACCTCCGCTGCCAATGCCCTGCCAGCCGAGCCGAGTGTCTCGCCACAGGTGGCCGATTCGGCCGACACTGTCGCGCCGCGCCCGGCCGAGATCGTCATCGGCGATGGCAATCGACCTTGGAACGTCACCATCAATGCACCTGAAGAACCTCTTGAAATCGAGCTGAAGAAAAAGACCCTTGCCGCAATTCCGAAGAACTCGACCGGCGACGTGGTTCTCCCCGATTGCCCCAGTTCATTCGTGGCTCTGGGCAGCAACAACACCAACCGCGAGATCCGTGAAGTGCGCGACTTACGGACCAACCGTAAACTGGGCGCCGTTCGTGCCGCGCAAATTCCCGCAGGACTGACGGCGCTCAGCCCCGATGGACTGCACTTTGCCGCATGGGGCTTCGGTCAGTCCAATATCGACGTGTGGGACATCAAAACCGAGCGGCCGAAAGGCCGGCTGAAGTCTGAAGGCGATTCTTACCCGCGGCTGCTGATGTTCGCCGGCAACGACCGGCTCATCGCTGCCGGAAACAACCCCGATCTGTTGCGCTGGAGCATTCCCGCCGGCCAACCCGAAGCGAAGATTGCCCTTCCGCAAATCAGCCGCGATCGGGCGGGGGGCCTCAGCCCCGGCGGCCGATTTCTGGCACTCGCGGGTGAAGAAACCAAGAGTCTTTTCATTCGAGTGCTCGATCTGACGACCGGCGAAAACGCCGGCGAAATCTCTCTGACAGGCTTCGATGGAGGACTGCCCCGATGCTTCGGAATTGCATTTTCTCCTGATGGCGAGGAAATCGCAGCCCTCTATGATTCAACCCGCGCGTCGAGCATCTTTGTATTTCATACCGCCAGTGGCAAACTCGCCGAGCACATTCGATTCGACGGCAACCTGCAAAAGGCGGTCAACGCCAACAATTCGACCGGAGTTCACTCGCTGGAATGGTTTCCCAGTCGAGATCGGTTGTTCGTCTTCGGCCAGGGAGTCGTCGATCGCACCGCTGGCAAAGTGGTGTGGGTCATGCCCGGCGACCAGCAGCCTGGCAAGCCAGCGCTTCGTCGCGTTCTCGACGAGGCGCATCTCCTGACGGTCGCCTTCGATAAGAAAGAGGCCGCGCTCGTCGCTTACAAACTTCCCACGGCCGACATCAAACGTTCGACAGAAATCGTGAGTGCCGGCGGATTGGCCATCGATGCCCATTTGCCGCAACTGACGGGGGCCGACTGGTCGGCCCCCGCCGCGCCCACCACGCCCGCAGCCAAACAGCCCTGGAACGTGCAGCCCGACCCTGCCACCCCCGCCACCCAAAAGCTGCTGGAAACTCCCGTAGCCCTGGCGTCGAAGAATGCCACGATCAAGTCGGTCACTCTGGCGGGTGCTCAAGCGGCGCGCGCCGTAGTGATGCACACGGCCATCGCGCCGACACGAACCGTCGTTCCAGAGAAATCCTCTCGTAATACGAAGAAAAAGTCTGCCGCCGTAGAAACCCTGGCTCCCGCCTGGTTAACGCTCGTCGATCTCGCCGCGGGAACTGAGTCGGGGGCTGTCGAGATTCCGTTTGATTGCGATCTGGCGAGCGTCAGCCTCGATGGCAAGCGGGCCCTGTTGCGCCTGTCCGAAGGCGACGACCGGCTCGATGTCTGGTCGCTTGACGACAAGCAACCGGTCGTCGCCTGGCGACCGTATATGTCCGAGAAGAACCACGCGGTTACCGCAGCCCTGTTTGTCGATTCCGACCATGTGCTGACGACCAATATGGCGGGGAAGCTGGCCGTTTGGGAGTTGCCCGCCTGCCGCGCCATCTACACGATTGACCTGGCGCCTGTGGCGACCCTCAGTCCGAATCGAAAATACCTGGCTGTACCCGGCGACAAGAAGATTCGCTTTTTCGAGACATTGAAGGGCGAGCCGTGCGGCGATCTTGAGGTCGCTGGCGAAATGCGAGCGGCGGTATTCCATCCCGATGGCGAGCGCTTCGCCGCCATCGTCGCCGGCGGTGCAGGCCCGCGCCTCGTCTGCTGGAATCTCAGTGATGGAAGAATTGAAGCGGACTTTTTATTGCCGGTGGCTGGTGATTCGCTGCAATTCTGCAGCAATGGGTATCTGCTGCTCGACAATTCCACACTGATCGATCTCGACCACAAAATGATCGTCTGGAAATACCTCTTGCCGAGTGGAATTCACCTGTCCGAGAGTCCTGATGGACGGCACTGGTATGCAGCGCCGGTATCGCCCCGTGCGAAGGGCCTGTCTCTGGTCGCAACGGCGCTGCCCGAACCGCGGGCGCAAGCCAAGCTGGCGCATGCCGCGTTCGATACCGATATGGTGATTCAGCCCGGGGCGCGGGTCAGTCTGAAGATCGAGTTGTCGGCGGTCCCTCCCGGCCGGCCCCGGATGGCGCAAGAGCTGACGCAAGCCTTCACCGAACGATTCGCACGAAATAAGATCGCGGTGGCCGAGAATCAGAATGTCGTCGTGACCGTGAAA
>JAYTRB010000378.1:0-5902 GCA_043746425.1 Planctomycetia bacterium | reverse complement strand
CGAAGAACGTCTTTTGCCAAAGCTCAGAGGGCGAAGCGAGCGCCAGACTGTGGTGCAAGTGGCCCAAAAAACTTACGCGTGTGGGCTTTTCGATCGGCTCGAACTGGCCGGTGCTCGATGTGATTTCTGTCGCTTCGGGGTAGTGAAGCGTCCATTCGCGGTCGAGAATCTCGATCGGTTGCGTCTCACCCTCTCCGCTGATGGCCAAAATCCGCGGTGGCTTCTGCACGAAGGTCCCTGAAGTCTCCAGCGACCGGCCGTCAGTTTGATAAAACAATTGCACCATGATTGCCCGACCCGCGTCACTTGTTGACGGCAAGGGAATCGCCCACGCTGCCGCGCCATCGGCCGCGGCTTCGAGCATGCGAATTTCGATCGGCCGGCCGTCGATCAGCGCAGCCCACAGCCTGGCGCTGGAATCAGCCGACAATTCGACACGCAGGCTTTGCACCCCGACCGCACGCAGCACGAACTCGGCTTTATGCTGTTGCTGACCGCTTTTTCCCAGAACGCTTGTCAAGCTGGCTCTATCACACACGGCCGTCGGCACGGGCATTCGATCGAACCGCGTTTCCTTGAGCGACAATCGAACTCCCGGGCGCACAGTTCGGTACGCGGCGATGATTCGTTCGCGAGGCGCATACCCGAGCGCGACGGGTATATCCGCGGGATCAACCTCGCTGAGTGGCTGCCCGGCCGCATCAGTGGCCGTCACGCTCAGTTCTTGATCCGGCCCTCCCTCAATGGCGATGAATCCGCTCTGCCGATCTGCCGATAAAACTCGCAGGGCTGGCAGATCAAACGACGTTTTGTCGGCCGCGCGGGGCGCCGTCAGATCGACCACCAGCCACAAAAGTCCGAAGGCTCGTTGATCGAGTGACAGCGTCCAGACCCGTTGGCCGTCGGTGACTGTCGTGGTTTGCTCGGTGATTCGCGGTTGGCGGTCGAGGGCAGCATTCGGCGGATCGACCAGTGAAAAGCGCAGGTTTGTTCCCGTCGACTCGGGGAGCGCGACTTGCAGCTTTTGCAGCCCGCCCCCCTGAATCACCAATCGGGCGTCGAGATGCGATACCAGTGTTTCACGGTCGAGGCGATGATAGGCCACCGTCTGGGCCGCGACGCGCACGGGTTTTCGCGAGACTTTAAGCGTGCCCGTGAAGCGTGTGTCCTGGTATTCGTATGTCAGTCGTGGCGCCCCGGCGACATTCTGTTCTTCATTCGAAAGTCGCACGGGATCAAGCCCAGTCACCTCTTCCGGAGTCAGGTCGATGTCGTCTTCAGCGGCGATCATATAGCGGCCATCGGTGACTCCAACCTGCGGCAAAGAGACTTCCGGTAGCCGGAAGGACAGCGGCAGGTCTTCGAGCGGCCAATTCTCGCCGGGAATCCACCGCGCCGCCAGAATCAGGGTAATTTTGCCGTCGGCGGGAATCGGCGGGTCGAAAGAGACCCGCACCTGGTTGAGCCCGGCTGCCACCGGCACGACGCGCCACGCTGTCGGCCGGTTTTCGACGAGCACGTTCGTCACATTCCAGTCGACAGGAATCGAAAGGTCGAAATCAAACAGCGCCGCGAAACGACTCTGAACAGCGATGCTCGCATGCAATGCGAGCGCCTGCGAGTTGATATCGATTCGCGTGGCGATTGTCGCCTGCAGTTCGCGGGCCCGCGGCTGGGTCACGAACTGCAATCCAAAATCTTCGCGCCACGCCGCATAGTGCAGCATCTGATTCGCCCCCACTTTGATCGCCATGACGGGGTTACCTGGCATGTCGGGCGTCTCAATCTCGTCGTCTGAAACTCGCCGTACTCCGGTCGCTTCGACCTGCTGCAACCGCAGCGCCGGGGGATACTGCACCAGGACGCGCACGAGGTGCGACGCGGCACTCGTCAGCGACAGCGTGGGGACGCTCCAGGGCTGGCCCATCACACTGGCGCTGACGCCGGTGAATGTAATCGTGCGAGATTCATCGAACGCCTGGCGATAGCTGAGTTTCAGCGTCGTGGTGGTTCCTCCCGGGCCTTCGCCGATTTCCCAGCGCTCAAGCCCCGTCGATTCGACAGAGATAATATCGAGCGACTTGGGAACGACAAACGCAAGTGTGTCGATCGATTTGCCGTACACATGGAGCGACGTCACAGCCATCCAGGTGCGCTCTTCGGGGGCGACGTGCAGGCCAATCGAGGTTCCGGCGAATACCAGCGAGGCCGAATCGTGCTGCGCACGCCGGTCGGTGATCCGCAGCGCCAGAGCGTTCTTTCCCCCCACGGACACAGAATAGGTCGTGGGCTGATCGGCTGCAGCCGGCCGTTCAAGCGGCACATCGTCGATGTGCAGGTACTTTCCCGCCGGAAGTAATAACTGGAGCGTGGCCGAAGCGACGGGAGCCAGCCCGAAAGCCGCCACCTTGTCGCTGCCTACAGTCACTAACGGAGACGAAAATTCAAGTTTCAGAGTGTGCCGGCCCGTCTGCTCGGTGAGCACGACCAGTGGCCTTCCATCGCCAGTGGCACGCCCGATCTTCGCAGGCTTGCCGTCGAGGGTCGCTCCTTCGACGGCAAGCCCGCGATACGGCAGTGTCACCGATTGCCAGCCGCGCGAAAGTTGATTCAGTTGAATAACCGCACTGATGACAAGCTGGTCATCCTGGATACGGGCCGCATATTGAGCCTCGGAGACGATCATTTGACGAGGCGAATTGGGCGTTTCAGCGAGCTGTTTTTTTGCCTCGGCCGACAGCTTGAGAAACTCGTCCCGGGAAAGGATTACTCCCTGCTTATCGTGTTCGACGATGACGTCGAGGTCTTCGATCGGCACGTAAACTCGCCGACCGGGGGGATCACTGGCTTCCGGCTCTGCCTTGGCTGGCTGCGCCGACAAGAGAGCCACCGAAGTCATTAGAATCAAAAGCAGCCCGCGGGCTGAAAAACGAAGAAGCATGCCACACCCTGAAATGAATAATGAAATGACTCCCAATCAGCTTTCGCAGTTCCCGAATCTTAGCAAAATCTGAGGAACGAGTGGTAATCCAGGCAGAGTGCGAAAAATATTCGGTTCACGCGTACCAGACTTCGACCAGGAACAGTCCACCTGCCGGGGCCGTCGAGCCGGCGATTGACCGGTTCTGCGCCTGAAGTATGCGGGCCACTTCTTGTTTATCCCATTTCTGGCGGCCGACGTTGACCAGCGTTCCTACGATGCTGCGGACCATGTTGTACAGAAATCCGTCGGCCACAATGTCGACGGTAATGATTTCGCCTTCTGTCTTTTGCCCGCGGCTGGAGACGGACGAGAATGGCAACCCACCCCCATTTGTTCCGGTAAAGATCTGCCACAGCGGCTGCCGCGCAACTGTAATCTCGAACACCGTTCGCACGCTTGTCACCTTGTTGGGCCAATCGGTTTCAAAACTGCGGAAGTCGTGCTTTCCTACCAGCAGCTGCGCTGCCTCGTGCATCGCCACCGCATCGAGTTCGCGGCGAAGCGACCAGGTGTGCTGGTTCAGAAAGGGGAGCGGCACGGGACTGTTGTCGATCAAGTACCGGTACTGTTTGCGCGTGGCTTTGAACGTTGCATGAAATTCGGGGGGGGCTTCGCTCGATTCGAGAACGACTATGTCACTGGGAAGAAACGCCTGCAGCGCCGGGCGAAAATTCCCCGCCGGGATCGCGCAGGATGTATGAAAGTTTGCCACCTGCCCCAGCGCATGCACCCCCGAATCGGTTCTTCCGGCCGATAGAACGGGGCACTTCTCTTGCGTCAGCTTTTCAATCGCCCGTTCGACGACTGTCTGAATCGACAGACCATTTTTCTGCACCTGCCAACCGACATAATTCGTGCCGTCGTAGGCCAGTTTCAAACGAATGTTACGCAGGGTCATGAAGGAATGGGGCCTTGCGGCATGACGATGTAAGGCGGGTTTGGCGACAAAAGTGATGTTCGGCGGCTTCCCGCCGACGATCATCTTCTCACTCAAAAAGGCACGACGGACTAACGGGCGACTTGCCGCTACGAAATCAAGCGTTAATTACTTGCGTCCGGGCCGACGCTGGGGCGGCGCGTTCCAGGGGTCTTCGGGCCACGCGTGTTTGGGATACCGGGCCCGCAGGTCTTTTCGCACCTGCTGGTAAGTCTTATTCCAGAAGCTTTTCAAGTCGTCGGTCACCTGCTGTGGGCGCAGGTTCGGAGCCAACAGATGCAGCAAGAGCGGCACGCGGCCTGCGGCAATTCGAGGCGAGTCGGCCAAGCCAAACAGTTCCTGAATTTTGACCGCCAATACAGGGCGCTTGCCCGCCTTGTATTGAATCGCCACGCGGCTGCCACTGGGAACCTCGAGCCGCTCGGGCGCTTCTCGCTCGACTGCCTGCAACTGCGCCGGCGTGAACAGCGACTTGATCCATTGCAGCCATGGGGCGCGGCGCAAATCGTCAAATGACCGGCAGCCCTGACACAGTGCCGGCAGCAACCCCTTGAGTTGCTCGTCGTCGACGGGCGGAAGTTGCAGCTCAGGCATCCACTCGCGCAGCGACCGCACCCGCTCCAGGTAATGCCGCATGTTTTCATCTTTCGGAAAGACCCGCTCAAGGTCTTCCACCGCTGCGGCGGCCAGTGCCGCGGCCAGTCGGTCATCGGGAATGTGTCCCAAGGCCACTTCATCCAGAACCAGGTCGTCCCAGCACGTACGGCGCAGGGCGATGACGCGCCCTGAGCGGGCGTCGAACGTGACGTCATCCCGGATTGTCAGGAACAGGGGATCAAGCCACTCTCGCTTCACGGCCGAGGCCTGGCGTACGAGCGCTTCTGCCGCCCCGGCGTCGACGTCTACGCAGACGAACAGTTCTGCCTCGCTGACGGCGCTCTCATCGGCCAGCCGCACGCCTCGGCCGCCGACCATCACCCCCCGCCGTCCGCTCATCTCGCGACGCCGCGCCACGCGGTCGGGAAAGGCGGCAAGCAAGCAACGTTGCAGCGCCTCGTCAGAGGTCATTGGCAAATGAGCAGTCTGTTCAAGCGTGGTGCAGGCACCTTGCGGTAACTGATTGCCGCTGGCGATATTCGCATGTGGCTCAGCGCCAGTCTCGTTCTTCAATAGACGGTCGGCGTCCTTTGCGGCAGGCTTCCTGGCGGAAGATGAGCGGTCGCAGGACTGTTCCAGCAGTTCGAGCAATTGGTCGCCGGCACGCACAACGAAATGGGCAGCCCCGATATTCAGCATTCCGACTCGTTCTTTGTAATTGTCCGCGTTCTTGAACTCTTCGAGAATTCCCACCCGGTCGACGACATCCGATTCAGACTGGTGCTGAGCCTGTCGCCGGCCTCGCGACGGCGAAGTAGATTCTGGCTTGAAGGGATTGCGTTCTGAAAGCAAAGCCCCGACTAAGGCTGCCCGCGGGCCGATTCTTAGCCGCTGGCCTTCAATCAAGAGTCGTGCTACCCGGGGATGAGCGGGGAGCCGCGCCATCATCTGTCCCAAATCCGTTATCCCCGTTTCGTCGATCGCCCCCAACCGGTGCAGCAGCGATTCGGCTCGCAGTATCGACAGTTCGCGCGGTGGTTCGAACCAGGGAAAGGCGGCAATATTCGTTTCACCCCAGGCATGGAGTTCCAGTACCGGGCCGGCCAAATCAACCCGTCGAATTTCAGGTTCATCATGGTCGGGAAGGGTTCGGTGTTCGTCAGCGGTCCACAGCCGAAGACAGACCCCCGGTTGTGTTCGCCCCGCCCGCCCGGCCCGTTGTTCGGCAGCGGCTTTTGAGATTTTGGACAGCACGAGCCGATCGAGGCCGACCTGCTCGTCGAACCGCAGCACACGTGCCAGGCCCGTATCGATGACAGCCGTCACTCCGTCGATGGTAATCGACGTTTCGGCGACGTTTGTCGCCAGCACAATCTTGCGCCGAC
>JAYTRB010000377.1:0-14452 GCA_043746425.1 Planctomycetia bacterium | reverse complement strand
GTGGGGGCGATTCGGTACCAGAGCATCATTCCTAAAAGCACGACAAAGGCGATTAGAAAATCAACAATGGCGGCGGCGACTGATGCAAATGGAATCGCCAGCCGCGGGAAGTAAATCTTGGTAATCAGTCGTTCGGAACCGACGACGCTGTTTCCGGCATTGGAAATGGCAGTCGAAAAGAATGTCCAGGGCAGCAACCCGGCATAGACGAAAACGGGATACGGAAAGTCGCCCGACGACATGTGCGCCATTCGGCTCAGAAAAATGGTGAACACGACCATCATCATGAATGGCTGAATGACCGCCCAGGCCGCTCCCAGCAGCGTTTGTTTGTAGCGCACTTTAACGTCGCGCCACGCCAGAAAATACAGCAACTCCCGATAGCGCCATAGTTCGGCGACGTTGATCAGTTGCCAGCCGCGGTGGGCCGTAATCACAAGTGGAGGGATCGCCGGCGACCGTGCGGCATCGCTCATGGCGACTCCCGATTTCAGATCGGTCATTTCCTCGGTTTCGGCAAGGGCTTCCATCGTGCTCACAGGATCCATTTCAGTACAGTTTCGGAGACTCAAAGTAGGGTTGCTGCTTTTCATTAGGGATTGCGAGACGTTGCGGGTGAAGCAGAACATGCAGCAGCCATCGCAAATGACTCGTATCGACCTCGAATTCCAACTGAGTGCGGTCTTCGCCATCGAGGAACCGCCGCAGCGACAGGTCGGGCGTTCCCACGAAATTCGGCCCATTCTGAGCAGTGGCTGCCGTCTCGACCCCAGCCCGCTGCAAAGCCGCCCAGGCTTGGCGATTCCAGAATCCTTGCGGATAGCAGAAATGCCTGGCGGGTCGGCCCGTCAGCGCTTCGAGCCGTTCGCGGCAGACTTGTGCCTGCTCAAAGGCGACATCGGCATAGTCGCAGACGTTCTTGTGCTCGTGCGTGTGCAATTGGAAGTCGAAAAGGCCCACCTGGCTCAGTTCCCGCACCTCGTCTGAGTTCATCGAATGCCATACGCGTCGGCCGATCAGGTCGTCAAGGTCGACCTCCAGATCGTCGGCCAGCTGCCGGACCCAGGCTTCCTGTTGCGAAGCGTCGAGCGGAAAAGCGCGAATCGCCTTTCGCATGAACGCCACCCGCTCATCCCGCGTCTTGAGGTCGGCGTCGCCTTCCAATCCTGGCGTTGTCAAAGTCACCGTTGTCAGTCGACTCGTCAGGATGACATCGCTGACGACATGGCCGTAGGTCGGGGTTTGCGATTCGATGCGTGCAGTAACCATATACACAGTCGCTGGCAGATTCCGCTCGCGAAGGATGGGCGCGGCCTGCCTATAAACATTGTAGTAGCCGTCGTCAAAGGTGAGGATCGCCTGGTTTGATTTAAACCGTCCTGAGCGCTTCTGGCGGAGCGCCTCGTCCAGCGTGATGATTTTGTAATGTCGTTCCAGATACTCAAGCCGCCGGCGAAACGACTCGCTTGAAATGAAGAGGCTGGGGAAGCGAAGGTGCTCGTCGGTCAGGCTGACGCAGTGCCAACCAATGACGAGTACACTGCGGCGGGTGAGCCAGCGTGCCAGCCGACATAGACCAAAGGCTCGCGCGGTAAAGAACAGCGCCAACTTCAGTCGCTTGCTCAACGATTGTCGGGGCGCACCCTGCCGCGGTGTTGAAGGCACGTCGTATTTTCTGGGGGGTCTGGCAGAGAGCTCCCTGACACCACCCCGAATTCCAGAATTCTCCTCGTCGATCACGAGCGCGCTCCCGCAGTATGAAATCTGTCTTGTCTGGTGGATGACTCTCCCGCCGCGTTCGACTCAGGCGGAATTCCTGAGTCTTCCGGTCGACGTCAGCCGGCAGCCACAGTCTGACGTACGGCGGCCGTTTCGAGGCAAATGTGCTCGAACTGCCGGGCCACGGTTTCGGCCGAGAAGTTTTCTTCAACCAGGCGGCGAGCGGCACGAGCGATCGCCACGCGCTGGGGCTGATTTTCGAGCAGGCCGACGACGGCCGCGGCGAAGTCGATCGGTTGGTCAGCCAGAAGCACGTCTTCACCCGACGTAACGGGTAGTCCCTCTGCCCCCAGAGTGGTGCTAACGACCGCTTTGCCCATTGCCATCGCCTCGAAAATCTTGATGCGAGTGCCGCCGCCGATTCTCAGGGGGACCACCACCAGAGCCGCCTGGGCCAGAAAAGGCCGCGTGTCGGGAACCGTGCCGACGACTTCGATTCCGTCAATCGCGGCCAACTCTCGGATTTCACCCCGGGGATTCCGTCCGACGATCTGGAATGTCGAGTGTGGGCGGCGAGCGCGAATCAAGGGCCAGATCTCCCTGGCGAAAAACGCCAATCCGTCTTGATTGGGAAGCCAATCCAGCGAACCGACAAAGACCAGCCGCTCGGGCTCTTCGACTTCGCCCGTCGGTTGAAAATAATCAGTATCGACCGCCGTATCGATCGTATGCACGTGAGGCCAGCCATAATCGCGCTCGAAAATCGCTTTGTCCTGGGGACTGACAGCGATGACCGATTCGAACTGCCGACCGGCTGAGGCCTCGAACGCCCGTAACTTGAAGGCCTGGTAGGCCATGAACCGCCGGCGCAGCCAACCTTTGTCGGTCTTCGCGTGCCGCGCGAAAATTTGTGCTTCGACATTGTGCTCGAACAGGACCTTTGCAGGACAGTGCAGTCCGATGGCATTTCGCGCCATCTGCACAAAGTCGCAAACGACCAGATCGAAAGGTTCGGCGGCCAGCAGCGACTGAGCCCGGGCACGCAGGGCCCGGTCGAAATCCTTGTTGACGTTAAACGGATATCGCGACGCCAGATTGAACGCCAGGTCGCGGTAAAACCCCAGGCTGCCGACGGGAACTTCCTGCCAGGGGACTGTCACTAGTCGAATTCCCAAGTCGTGCATCGCCTGAAGGTTTTGCTCTTCGCCGGGCTGAATATTGCAGAGATAGACCACTTCATGCCAGCGCGCCAGATGCCGCACGACATTCAGCGTGCGAATCTGTCCCCCCGTATGCGCGGGAAAGAGAATGCGTTTTTGCAGAAACAGAATCTTCATGGTGATGTACAGGTTGGGATGTCGGCCAGGCGCACCCGACGCGAAATGGCGCCTGCGGTTCGAGAGTCATTGGCAGCCTGCTGTTCGCTCAGTGCGCTCTGCAGCGATCCGAAGCGAAAGGTTTTCAGTAACCGCTGGAGTTTGCCGGTGGTAGTTCGCAGATTCTGATAGTGACGGAACCGCGACGTCAGACTTGCCGGAAGGCGTGGTTGGTCGGGGTCGACCTCCCACGGATGAATGTAAAACATGAACGGCTCACGGGCGATTCGATTGACGCGCCCCAGGCAGGCCAGCGACAACAAAGCAGGGTAGAAGCGGAAGTAGCCTCCTCCGGCTACGGGCAGGTTGTACTTCCAAAGTCGCACGACGGAAGGAGGAAACTCCCACAGCGACCCGCTGGGGCATTCGACGCAATGCGGAAAACGCTCGGCATTGGGGATGCCATAATTGTCATGAATGATCGGGAAAATGCTTGAGTCATACCGAAAACCTTCGCTGGCGAGGACATCCAGCGCCCAGAGAGATTCCAGAGTGATCGAAAAGCAGGGCGCTCGAAACGCTACGACCGGTTCACCCGTGATCGACGTCAAAACGTCTCTTGATTGCCGCAAATCTTCGCGAAACTCATCGGGTGTCATTTCATAAATCAAGCGATGCCAATAGCTGTGCGACCCGATTTCGTGTCCAGATTTGTGGATGTCGCGGACCAGTTGCGGAAAACGTTCGGCGACCCATCCCAGAATGAAAAACGTCCCTTGCACCTGGGCGGCGTCGAGCAGTCTCAACACCGCGTGGGTGTTGGCCACGACCCGGCTGGGAAATTCGTCCCATTGCTTTCGGTCGATAACATCGGCGAACGCCTGGACTTGAAAGTAGTCTTCAACGTCGACGGTAAAGGCGTTCATAATCGCCTGTTCCGTCTGGGGCACAATTGCCGCTGCTTGCATTTCAGGTCTCTTCCGAAGACTTTTCGTGGAGGCTCCCGGCGCGGACGGTCTTCTTCACTTCGGGGAGAAACTCGCGGAGAAACTCGACGCACGGATCGCCATCGAGCGACGCGGGCTTCGACTCTTTCGAGTCGAGCTGATCCAATTCGCGGTGCACGAAGATTTTAAAAAGGTAGGGTTTGCCAGCCAAGGCAACACGTGGATACTCGGGTGCCTGCCACGTGTATCCGTTTGCCGACCAGGCCCAGAACAACCGCACCCGCGAGGGATGTCCGCTGATGTTCCCTTTGAAATCAGCCCAGTAAACGTCTCCCCAAGAACTCGATTCGTCGCGCCTGGGCGAATATCTCTTTTCGGGAGCCATCAACTCCATGCCCGAACCCGGAAAGCAAATGGTTGGTGTATGGGCGGCAATCGGCCCCGACTGACCGCACAAGAACATGACAACGAGCGCCTGGCCACTGGTGCGGTTGACATACCTTCTTGAAAAGTATCCGTAGGCCCCGGCCTGGTCCATCTGGCGTTTGTTGACTTTGATCTCCTCGCTTGTCCAGTCTCCGAACTCTTTGGGGATGAGCGGGACTTGCGCCCCGGCAGCTTCAAGTAATCGGACTCCCGTCCAGCGCAATGTCCACAGCCCGTGCGCCACGCTCGAGCCGAGGATAATGGCTACGCCCAAAAGCGACAAAACGGTGCGTTGCATGCAGAACGCTCCTCTAATGGGAAATGCCTGTCTTGCGGATCGATCGCGGACGCCCGAAAGCAAGTGAACTTCAGGCTACCCGCGAACTGATCGAAACCTTACGCCGAGCCCGCCGCTTTAGTTCCTTTGCGGACGGCGCCGTACGCGTAGGCGTACTGATATCCGTACGACATCTGATCAAGGCCGATGACGACAGCTCCCCACAATGGAACGCCAATCATGGCCAGCCGCTGACAGGCGGTAGCCACCTTGGGATACTGGCTGACGTCGCGACGAATCGAAAAGATTACCCCGTCGACGTACTGGCTGATCAGCAGTGAGTCGGTGACCGGAAGAATGGGAGAAGAATCGACAATAATAAAGTCATACTCTTCCCGTAATCGGGCCATGAGCGGGTTGAGCGCGTCCTGGGCCAGCTCGCGCAGCGCTTCTTGAGTCACGGAACCTGCCGGCAGTACGAACAGGCCATCTTGAGGAGTGGGAGAAATCACATCGACAAGCTCGACTTCTTTCCGTAGCAACTCGCATACGCCGGGCTCACACGGAATGTCAAAGACACGGTGTACGGTCGGGCGGCGAATATCGGAGTCGATGAGCAACGTGCGATATCCCGCGCGGGCCAGGCTGGTGGCGAGGTGACACGACAATGTCGTTTTGCCTTCACTCATCATGGCGCTGACGATCATCGCTACCTTGGCGTTTTCGAGCTCGGCGCGGCGTAAGAGCATGACCCTCGCCGAATCGATCGATTCCATCATTGATCCCTGCCAAATGTCGGCTTTGGCGGTGGCAGTACGCGACTTGCCCGACCCTGCTTGCCGCGGGACTGTCGGCAACGAGCCCAGAATCGGCAACCGCAGACCTGTGGACACGTCTTCGAGAGAGTTGATGCGCTGCGTCCGAATATCGAACCATACGATGCACGCCACGATCAAGGCCAAGGCGCTGAAGCCCGACATTCCAACGAGCCGCAGTTTCTTTTCAAAGTCCGGATGGTTCGGGGTTTCGGCATCGCGGTACTTGACAACCCGCGACTCAGCCTTTTGCTCGATCTTCAGCCGCTCAATCTCTTCATTGATGCGCTGATCGATGCTCTTGGTCTGCATGAGATCTTCGCGAATCTGCTCGACTTCAAAGGTCATCTCGCCTGTCTGCTGCGTTTCAAACTTCTGCTTGTCCATCTCTTCATCGAGCGTTTTTATCGTCATTTCGGTTAGACGTGCGGTCTCGCGTAGCTGCGCCGCAGAGGCTTCGGTCTTTCCTCGAATTTCGGTACGCAATCGTTCAGCGATGAGCGGCCTGAGTCTTACCTTCTGTTCTTCAAAATTCTTCTTTGCGGCATCTAAATCTTTGCGCGCTGCAAGCACGCGTTTGTCTTTGCTGGAAGTAGCCTTTTCGAGCAACACCAGTCCCCTCTGTTGGGCTTCGACGGCCGCCGCGGCACGTTCGGCTTCCGGATCCTGGTAGAGATGCGATTCAACAACAGCCTCGGGAATGTCGACTTGATCGGCGGGGAGACTGCCGTCTTCCTTGGCCGCCAGTTTAATACGGGCATTCATCAGTTCAAATTGCATCTGAGCCCGTTGCTTGCGCAGTGCGGCCTGCATTTCCATCATCATTTTCTGCTTTTCCGTCAGCGCCAGCGGATCGCCGGTTTGCAGGCTTTTGACCAGCCGCTTCAGCGTGGCAGTTCGCGTTCGAAGCGTCGCTTCCAGCTCATCATGCACTTTTCCCAGATCGCTGATACGCTTGTTGCGGTCGTTTGTCTGCGTATTGGCGACCTCGTCCAGGTAGGCTTTCGTGATGGCATTCACGATCGCGGCCAATTCCTTGGGTTCGTTTCCTGAAAGCGACACGCGCAGGAATTCGGTGGCCGGGCTGGTAACAGACACATTCTTTTCAAGCCATTCCAGCTGGTGCGGTTCGTCGATGAGCGTGCTGAGTTTAGAGATTTTCGGGTCGCGCAGCGCTGCGTTGAGGACGAACTGGCTCTTTACCTGCCGCTGTTGGGTCTGCCGGTATACATCGAATTGTGTTCCCGTTTCTTTAGCATCCCAGATCAGCTTTTGCGGGCTCGAGCGAATGTGCAGTTCGGCATAGGCCGTGTAGGGCATTGGCAAGATCATCCATGCCACTCCGGCCGAGAGCAAAGCGGCGAGCAGCCCCAGACTCAGCGCCGGGAACCATCGTCGGCGGATCGAAGCGAGAATGGCTTTCTGGTCGAGCGGAGCGCCTTTGACGGCGTTGGCATGATTGGCTACGGCGGCCAGCATCAACTCAGTGCGGGGCGGAGCGGCGAACGGCACCAGGGCACGCGATTCCGTCGTATTTCCTGCGGCGCTGGGCCGGTTGAGACCGTCGCCGGGACGCGGGTCGTCAGGATGGGGAGTACTCATGGAGTTTCCTTAAGATCGCTTCGAAACATTGAAAGGCATCCCCAGCGGGGCCAGCGGAACCTCCTGCTCGACAATAAACAGCCGAGACAAGAGCCATAGCTCGGTTCCCAGGAGCGCCAGTCCAAAGGGCATCATCAGCCAGCCAGCCAGATCATGAAACACGAGGTCGGCGATCTCGCCTCCCACTGTCTCATGCAGAATTCCGGTAACGGTAATCCGCGTCACGTTGGCAATGAGGGCGATTGGCACGGCCGAAACTACGATCAACAGCTTTTCCCAGAGGGCTTTGTCGCTGAGCATCGCGACCGCTGTCGCCAGTGCAAAAAAAATCATTAGCATTCGCAGTCCGCTGCAGGCTTCTGCCACGCCGATTCTGCCGCTATCGGTCACAATCGTATAGCCCTCGGGGAAGGCGGCTAGCCCCACCGTCTGCATCACGTATGTGCTGACCACGGTGCCCAGCGAACGAAGCGGGCCGCGCAATGCGGTCTCGATCGTATACGGGAGCGGAATCATGAAACCCAGAAACAGAATCGCAGGCATCGACCATTTCAGTACGGGCCATCCGAAGCACAACAGGGTGACCCCCGCCACGACCGGAATAATGGAAAGAAAATCAAACCATTCAAAATAGAAGAACGTGGCGATCAGACGAACCCCGATTCCCAGCGCCAGCAGCGCCAACCCCCACGGACTAGCCGTCAGGCCGGTCGGCGGAAAGGTCTCGCGCCGCATCCATAAAACGGCAACCGCAAACAGGGGCACCAGCCAGCCGTGTGAGTATTGGGGATCGTGAGCCCATTTCTCGGCCATGACCTCGAGTGTGGACCAATATCCCCAGATCAATGTGAGGAACAGCCCAGCAAATGAAAGAACGGCGCCGCGCACCTTTGGGTCGAGAACTTGCGCGAGTGGGCGGGACTGTGTGGCAGTCGACATTTCAAATATTCCTGCTAGCACCGGAAGCCGGGTGGCGACCGCTTAAACCTTGTTTCTGGCCGGGTCGCTGCGCGCACTCCGTCCTCTTGGGGTGCACGCCCCAGCCTGTATCGTTCGTGGCAGCCTGCGGAAGTGTAATCCACAACTCGGCCATAACATGGATCACCCCGCACGCTATGCGTCCAAGATGACGAGATGAGCGCACCACCGCTTGCATAATCGCGAAAGCGAGATCAAATCGCGGTATGCGCACAACCGATGTACACCGCAAAAGGGGTTTTTTCACAACAGCCAGCGGCCAGACTCGTAAAGCGAGCGGCCCGAATTTTTGACGGGCCTGGGCATGAGCTGCGCGACCATCTTGATCTGCTGCAACTCTCAATCTGGAATGGAATTCACTCTCGAACCCCGTGTCGCGTATAATGCGCTACCCAAGCCTTGAAGTCAACAAACTTCTGCCGGCAAAAGCGTCCCTCATGGAATCTTCAATTCCTGCTTCAGTTTCTGCCATGTCTCTCGTTCCAAGGGCGGCAGCTGCGAGGCCTTAACACCTCCTGCAACAATTGATCGGTACGCGGATTGCGCGGCATCCCATCGACCACTGGCTAAAAGTGTCTGGCAGCGATGGAACTGCAACGCCGGCGTGGAATCGGAATCGAGCGCCAGTTCGATGTCGGCCATCGCTTCGGTAGATCGCCCCAGCCCAAGGTAAATCACCGCTCGCGTATCGAGCAGTGCTGCCGTCGGACATGAATGGGCGAGTGCCCGATTAATCAGTGCCAGCGCTTCCTTCAAGTCGCCCCCCCGCATCGCCAGCAGATAGGCGAGGTTATTCGCCGCCAGCACCGCGAATTCGTCCTTCGCCAGCACGCGACGATAATTCTTTTCTGCTTCGTCATATCGGGCTTCAATTTGGGCCAGATTTCCCATGCTCATCAATACGGCCGCGTCGGCAGTGTCCGATTCCGAAAATGTTTCGGCGAAGATGGCGCGAACGCGCCGGAAGTCTTCCTCGGCCACTTCTCCGATTTGAAGCAACGCGACGAGCGCACTTGCCAGTTCTGCGGCGCGACATTTCCTGGAGTTCTGTTCTGCCAGTTTAAGAGCGTCTGCACGTCGTCCGCGACGCGCCAGAAACAGAACGATGTCGGGCGTGCCGCGCGGGTCACGAGAAATGTGCAATCCGTATATTTCCTCAGCAGCCTGCCAAAACGCAGCAGCCTGCTCGAGGTTTTCGGTGATCTCAAGTCGCGCCGCCTCGTCTGCCAGAAGTGCGGCGGCGTCTCCCGTCTTGTCATGGACGCCCGGCAAAATGGCATCCTGGAGTTTCCTCGAATCGAGTTCCACGGCCTCGCGAAGCATTCGTCGCGCTTCATCGCCACGGTTTTGCGCCGCGAGCCAGCGGAACTTCAAGGCACGTGTCCGAAATGAGTCTGGTTCCAATTCGGCCAGGCGGTCGAGCCAGGCGATGACCGTGTCGGATTCAGGCTCGTGCTCGAGCATTTTGCCGATGGCGAAAGCCAGATGTTCTGTGTTGCGGTGACCACTGGCTATAAGATCTTGAAATTCAGCCCGGGCCGCTGCCCAGTCGCCCAATCGCAGATGCACTTGCGCCATCAACATCTGATCATCGGGCGCCAGTGCCGCGTTTTCGCCGAGTTGCGTCAGTATCGACAGCGACTCTTTTCTCTGCAACCGGCCAGGATGCATGGCCAGAACTCGCGCCTTAAGCCTTTGGTCGGAAATGGTGTTGCCGACCTGGTCGACATTCTGCTTGAGTAACCCCAGGGCTTCGCTCAAGGTGCGACTGGAACCCCGTGCCAGAAGACAAGCGGCCAGTCCCCGACGGACCGCCGGCAATTGATGTTCAAACGATTTGTCGCGAATTTCACTGAGGTTGCGCCACAATGGTTCGGCGTCTGATAGATTTCCAATGCGGGAAAAAAAATCGGCGGCCGAAAAGACGACCGTAGTGTTGTGGGGCGCCAACGCGACGGCGGCGTGATATTTTTCCTCGGCGAGGTCCATTCGTCCAATGAGCGCGCTTCCTTCGGCGCTGGCCAGAGATGCGATCGGTTCCGGGAACCGGCGGACCGCGTCGTTAAGCGTCAATTCAGCCTCAGAAGGGCGTTTTTTCTCGACGAGCCAATGCACGAGTGCCAACCACGAACCGGGATCGCCGTCAGATCGCTCACAGCCGGTTCGCAGAGCGGCTTCTGCTTCGTTTGGCTGCCCTGCTGAATCCAGAATTCCGCTGAGCCACACGAAATCGTGAAAGTCACGCGTCCTTTCGTGAATGACCGCTTTGGCGCGGGAAATGGCGAGATCACGATTTCCGATGCGCAGGGCGACCTCAGCCGCCAGTCGTCCCAGTTCGCCTTGCAGACACGTTTCACCCGGCGCAAACTGTGCAAGCAACTGTTCGAAATCCGGAAAACGCTCCAATTGAGCCAGGAGCCGGGCTGCTCGGACGAGCAGTTCGGTACGTCGTAGCCCCCGATCCAGAGCATCACGATAGTATTGCACGGCGGCATTGGCATCATTCTGTAATTCTGCAATCTCAGCCACAGCCACCGGAATGGCGAGCGCCTCGGGAAACTCACCGGCAACTTCGTGTAACAGAAGGCGCCCCTGTTTCAAATCGACGGGCTCGCCGCGGCGGGCGCGGTTCATTGCCCGCGCCACTGTCCCCAACCGCCAGTACAGGCCTGTGTCGCCCTCCAGGTCGCGCAACTCGCCAATTCGGGCAAGAATCTTTTCGTCATCAGAGCCACGCAAAGCCAGATCGAGGCGGCGGCGCACCACGGCGATGTCATGTGGCGCTATGGCGGCGGCTTCCTTCCAGAACTGTTTCGCTGATTCAAGATCGCCTGCCTGTTCGGCGCCGATTGCACACGCTTCAATCAAGTCGAAGTGTTTTTCGAAGGAAGCCTTGTTGACCGAGTCACGTAAGTCACGCACGAGCTCTCGGCAGCGGGTCGATGAGGTGGCTTCGGAGTTCTCTCGTAACAAACGGAATCGCTCGAGAATGACTTCCGGACTCAGTCCCAATTCCTCTTCTGCGGTTTTTATGATCGCCCGGGCGCGTTCATATTCGCCCAGTCGATGCATGACATCAGCCCAGGCGCAACGCAGCCCGATTTCTTCTGGGAACTGGCTGCATCCCGCCGCGAGCATCCGGCCCGCGATGTCGAGCCGATCCTGGTGCGCCAGAACCTGCGCGCGAAGCAGCACCAAGTCAGGCGCTTCGGGTTGATTATGAGCGACATCGTCGATAAGGCTGGTCAATTCATTCCAGTCACGTTCATCGGCAGTGGTTTCCAGGTTTCGCCGCAGCAGCAATTTGGCGAGCTTCAGTACGACGCCGGGTTCACGGGGAAGCGACCGGTAGCCCGCGGCTGCTTCATCAAGATTGCCATCCTGTGTGAGTGCGGCCGCAAGTTCCAGACGCGCCTCGATTGATTCAGGGGCAAGTGCCACCGCGCGGCGCATGGCAGTCGTCTGTCTCGCCGGATGCCGAATCTTTCGGCAGCATCGTCCCAGGTGCAGTTCAATCTGAAAGTTCAAGTCGCGGGGCAGCAGCGCTTGACCGCGCAGGGCCAGCAGCGTCGCGACCGCCTGTGGCCAATTCTTACGTGCCATCAGCAGCCGCGCTTCGAGAAACGTGGTCAGTGCCGGATCGACATGCGTCGCCTTAAAACGTGCAATTTGCCGGCTGGCTTCATCAAGATTGTCTGTGGTAAGCAGAAGATCGGTCAGGCACAGTTCGAGCTCGCGCTTCTGCGGGCAATGAGCTAACCCGTCTTGCAGCGTCTTGCGAGCCGCAGTTCGGTCTTCGACGACGAGCAGAATTTCGGCATGCGCCAGGTACAAACGTGACTCTTTGGGATTGCCAATGATTGCCCGTTCGATCGCCTGCCGCAGTTCTTTCGCCAAAGTAGGGGGCGAAATGGCATCCGATGCTTCTGTGCGCTTCCAGTTCAACTCAGCCAGCAAGCACAAAATGTCAATATTTCCGGGCGCCAGGAGGAAGGCTCGCCCGGTGTCGGTCAGCGCGCGGCTGAATTCCCCATGTCGCATCGCATATCGGGCGTGCACGATGAGTGCCTCGGCGGAATCGGGGTTACTCGAAAGCATCTGTTCGAGCAAGCGCTCGCCATCGGCCGGCTCGCGAGACGTGCGCTCAAGGATCCCGGCAAGTCGTTCATAGGCCGGAACGAAACGCGGAGAAGTCTCGATGAGTCGACGGTAGAATGCCAGAGCCGTTTCACTTGAATGATTACCCGACTCAAGACAGCGGCCCAGCAGCAGTTGCAGGCCGGGATCATCTGGCTTTGAATTCAGCAGCAGCTCGACATGCCTTTGTGCGTCGGTCACGCGTCCAAACATAAGCGAAAGTTCGGCAGCTTTCCGGCGAAAATCACTGCGCTGCGGAACGCGAACCAGCGCCCGCTCCAAGTCCATGAGGGCTCTTAAGAATTGCGGCTCCGACCGGGCGGTCTCGGCCCGAACCAAACCTAAAAGTCCGCGGGCGTCGTCATCCTCGGGCCGCAGCTTGACGTAGGCGTTCAGTCGCCGCGCCGCTTCGCTCAAGTTGTTGGCGGCACGGGCGTCGTCGGCTTTCGTTAACAGACGCACGGCCAGCCGGCGCACCTGAAAGTAGTGCAATCCATGCAAGGCCCCGATTCCGACGAGTAGCGCAGTTGCCAGAAGCAGTGCATTGCGCACGTGCAATCGTCGCGTGACGATTGGTTTGGCCGCCACCAGAGGTTGGATGCCGCCATCCAATCTCGAGGCACAAAATTGAAGCATTGTGAGCACTTGTTTCCCAGTCAATCGGACAACCCGACAGCAGCGACGACACACCGGAAGCTGCGCAGGCCCCAGGCCGAACATGAAGCGTCAGTGCGAAACGGCTCTGCCGTCGGCGTCTGGGGTCTTGCGGGCGCATAGCGCCTGCACGAGCCCATTCTCCAGGAGAAATGGCGGCTTTCACCTTGCGAATGCAGAGTGGGTCCCCAGGTCATCGACCCGTGGACTATAAAGCTCGAAACGCATACGCAATGGCGAATCTTGTTCGTCGCGATGACGCACATCGACCGGGACGACCCCCGGGATTTCCGATATCGAGCCTTGCCGCCGCGAATAGTCGATAGTATGTTTTCGCACCGCCCCATTCCTCATTGAATTATAGTGAGCCGACACGGTGGCAGCCAAATACGCCTCAGACAGGACGATCGAGCGATGCGGCTGATTTTCGTCTGCCAGGGTTTGCTGCGGCAGGAGCTTGCTCGAAGTAGACAGCCCGTTGCTCGTGGTGTTCCTGCCCGAGTTCTCGCGAATGGCATTCCGGCGTACGGCCGGCATTTGCAGAATTGGCTCAGCCGCGACGGGCTGTGCGCTTAGCCCACACAGGACGATCGCGCCAATCGAAATAAATATTCGACCCATGATTCTCAATTCACGTCCTGTCTCAATCCTGAAATAGCCCGCAGTGCGGGGCTGGCGGTTATCGGGCCACGACTGACGGCCGATTTGTTTGTCGTTCATGCCAGGCGATTGTGTCACGAATTCCCGTATCAAGTCGCGTGGCGGCCGAAAATCCGAAATTCTTTACTGCGCATCGACAATCGAGGCACTGTCGCGAGACAGAACCCGCCAGTTGCTGGCCCCATGCGACTTTTCCTGAATAACCAATGTCGGCTGCAATCATCTCCACTACGCTTCCAATGGTGGTCTCGATTCCCGTCCCGATGTTCACCAGGCTCGGCCGCGCATGACCGGCAGTCACCAGCGCGATCGCTTCGGCCGCATCGCGCACAAAGAGAAAATCTCGCGACTGCGTACCGCTTATTGGCAAATGGAATGTCTGACGGTCGGCATCGCGAGCCTTAAACATCTCTCGAACCAGGCCCTCGACTAGCGATCGGGTCTGTCGCCGCGATTCTCCACCTGGGCCGTAGAGTTCTGCGGCCAGTAACGTGACGATTGGTAATTCCTGGCGTTCTGCAGCTTCGATTCCCCGCAGTAGAAATTCGCGCTGAGATAGAACCGATGGTGAATGCGACGTCGTTGGCGGGTGATTCGAAAACTCTGTTTCACTCCAGGGAATCGTGGCGACGGGCGGGTATGCCAGTGAGCTTCCGACGAGAACGCACTTTGCGACACGCACTTTGCTGAGGGCGTTGTAGAGGCCACACGGGTCGTCCGAATCTGATTCTGAACCTCCGCCAGTTTCATCTTGCGGGCGATCGCGCCCGCCATTCAGATCGCATAAATGGATCACGATTTCTGCACGCGATTCCTGCAACAGGTCGATAAACCCGTCGAAGGAAAGTGCTGCGAATTCTCTGCGTTGGAGACACCAGACGGCTTCAGGGGCAAATTTTCGCAGCGCGCGGTCAATGTGGC
>JAYTRB010000376.1:0-3185 GCA_043746425.1 Planctomycetia bacterium | reverse complement strand
GCGATGCGTGACCGGCGCATTATCGTGCGCGCCGGGAGCCTTGCTGTAGCGCGGCGGCATGGCGTCGCCGAACGCAATGGCAGCGGTTACGAATACGCGATCTCCCCAGACAATCGGAGTCGAATGCCCTCGCCCGGGGAGAGCGATCTTCCAGCGAATATTCTTTCCTTCACTCTCGTTCCACTCGACGGGCGGATCGGCTTCCGGAGCGACACCGGTCGCCAAAGGCCCGCGCCACTGTGGCCAATAACGCAGGGCCGAAGGGTCGCCGCCGATCTCGCTGGCCGCGGCAGTCGCGACCAGCGAGCATAGAACGCCGATGTGGAGCGCGAGTTTCATGCAACGATCTCCAATGCGGCGGTGGTGAGGTTACTTGCGGCCGGCACCTTTCGCGAAGCGGCGGATCGGCTCTCCGGCGGCCGTGTGCAGCAGCACGTAGGCCTCTCCTTTTTCGTCTTCGCCAAACGTCGGAATGGGAAGGCCAATGTTCTGAATTTCGCGATTGGCCACCACGCGGCCTTTCGACGCATCGTACCACAACGCCCAGATGCGATTCGAGACATAGTCGGCGTACAGGTAGCCTCCTTCCAATTCAGGCACCTTTTTGCCGCGGTAGACGAGTCCGCCGGTAATCGACCGGCCGACATCGTGGTGGTATTCCCAGATGGGATCGATCAGATCGGGCCGAACATCGACCCCTTTCGCACCAAACGGGTGCAGCGCCTCGCGGAGATTCCAGCCGTAGTTGCCACCGGCCTTAAGAATGTCAATCTCCTCGTAAAGGTTTTGTCCGACATCACTGGCCCAAAGATCGCCCGTCTTTCGGTCAAATGACATCCGCCAAATGTTGCGCAGGCCATAGGCCCAGATTTCGGGTTCAGCGTCTGACTTCGCCACGAAGGGATTGTCCTTCGGAATCGAATAGTTTCGGCTCTTCGTTTTTTGATCGACGTCGAGGCGCAGAACCTTTCCGAGCAGTGACTTCTTGTTCTGCCCGTTCTCGTGCGGATCATTAAATGCGCCACCGTCGCCGTGAGTGACGTACAAATAGCCGTCGGGGCCGAACAGAATCGTGCCGCCATCATGGTTCCAGAACGGCTTCTTGAAGCGGATGATTTCTTCTTCTGAGGCAGGGTCGGCCTTGTTCGAGTCGGTCTTGCTGACGCGGAAGCGCGAAACCACGTTGGTCATATCGTCTTTTGCACTCGTGTAAAAGACGAAGAACTCGCCGTTCTGCTTGTACTTCGGATGGAATGCCAGTCCCAGCAGACCCTCTTCATTCTTATCGTCTAAATAGCGGACGCGCGCAGTAATATCGAGAAAGAGAGACGTCTTTGTGGTTGCGTCGTCGTTGGGAAAAACGTGAATCGTACCCTGCTGAATCGGGACGAAAACGCGATTCGACCCGTCGCCAGCGTGTGTCAGCAGAATGGGCCGCAGCGGCGTGACCAACCCGTTGTCGCTCACCCCTTTCCAGCCGGTGAACTCCAGTTTCGGAAAGGCGACTTCGGTTCGGACTGCCAGCGGCGAACTGTCGACCTCCCAACCGGGAATTGTCGTCGGAAGCGCCGTGAGCGTTCCCCCCTTCATGCCGGGAATGAGCAGATTGCGGCCGGTGGCATCGAGACACAAGTCGGCAGATTGTTCGAGAGCGTCTGTCAGCAGAACGGGCTTCTGTCCCGGGCGCGGGATGCCCCAAACACACCCCTTCAGCCACGACGTGACGAAGAGTTGGCCATGCTTGTCCCACGCCAGTCCATCGCCCCCGTCAAAACCATCGGCCACCTTCTGAGCCGAGTTATCGGCCAGCTTGATCCGCGACAAAACGCCACTGCCGAAATCGAGCAGGAGCAAGTGCGACGCGCCATCGAGTACCAGACCGTTGGGGGTTTTGAGGCCCGGAAAACGTTCGGCATTGACGACCAGGTCGACATTCCCCGATTTCATGTTGATGCGGAAGACGGCACCCCCCGAGCCCTTCAGGTCGCCCGAGTCGCTGACGTACAGCAGACCATTTTCGGGGTCGAGCGCAATGTCGTTCAGAAACTGCGGAGGCGAAGGAAACTTATCGGCCGCAGCGAGGGTCGTAACCTTTCCGGTAAGTTCAATCTTCACGACCCGTGTTTTGTCGGTGACATAAAACGCATTCGCAAAACTGACGATTCCCTTGGGATCGTCCAATCCGGTCGCAAACGGTGTGGCCTTGCCTTCCTTGATGACCGACACCTGCCCGTCGCCGTCTTTACCGAATTCGCCGATCTCGGTGACGTATGCCGAGCCGTCGGGTCCGAGGCAGACCGATTCGGGATTCTTAAGACCGGTTACAAATGGCTGGGGCAGATCGACGGCAAAAACAGGCGCCGCGGTCAGAAGAACGCCCAAGGCGCCCAGAAGACGGAGTTTCATGCTGCTTCCTCAGTGGTGAAATTATCAGCGGTAACGCAAACGAATAACTCGCCCCGCTCGGCCCGGCCGTGTCGTGGCAAAGGGGCGTCATTCTATGGGAAGCTCGTCACATTATTCCAGTGACGGCCCGGCGGAACGGCCAGACCATAGAACGAAACCGAAATCAGCGTGTTTCTTTCTCTGACGTGATGCGTAAAAAAGGTATGGCCTCACGCAACGACTACGCGAAATGAACGCCAGGAAAAGGGATGTTTTGCCCTGCAAATTAATCGTTCTGATTCGGGCCATTCGTGGTTACTCTACAATTCTCCTCAAACATCTTTCCGCATTATTTTGCTCGCGGGCCTCGGATTTCGGGGCCGCTTTCCAGAATCTCAATATTTCTAAGACAATCTACTCCAAAGTACCGAAACCTTTCATTTTGCAAGGGGTTCATTCATTGGCGGGTTCGTGCATTTCGTTGTGAACACATGCATGCAAACACGTCATGAGCAAGGATTGAAACCGAAAACTACGGAAATTGAAGGGCCTCACGTGCGAAAAGCTGCCACCTGGAAGTGGTTGTTTCGAATCGTTGGAATTGTCGCAGCCGGGGCATTTGCCGCGCCCGGCCCAATTAAATTCGCGACTTTTTCGGCAGGCTCAAGTCTAAAGCCCTGCCGAAGCAGTCAAATCACCTTGGATAACCTCGATCAGTCTTCGTCCGACTCGCTGGCAGGCCCCCACAGGCGGCCATTGTTTCAACAAACGCACCGCGGGTTGACTCTCAGAACGGCCGG
>JAYTRB010000375.1:0-3714 GCA_043746425.1 Planctomycetia bacterium | reverse complement strand
CGGCCGTCCGCGAGTTGAAATTTCTCGTCGATCCGGAAATGCAGATCACGGCGGTGGAATACGGCAACGATGGGGCAGTCGCCTGGCAGACAACTGCCTCGCCTGCCGGCCAGGAGATCGTCGTGCGTCTCCCCGACACCGTTTCAGGAGAGGGCCACCTGCTGCAAATTCAGGGGATCGCCCAGATCAAGAAGTTTGCCCCCTGGACGTTGCCACGCATCCGCTTGCAGAATTCTGTGGCCGCGTCGGGCAGGGTGACACTGCGCCTGCAGCCGCCATTTCTGGCAGCCGATGTCAAGACCGATGGCTGTCGACAGATTGAATTGATGGCTAGTCCTGCAGAGGGGGAAGTTCTGGTATTCAGACAATCGCGTGATGATGCCACCATCACGATCGTACCGACCGACAGTAAGGCCGATATGACTTGTCGTGCCGTCACGCTTATTCAGCCGGCACCGCAGCAATGGTCGCTCGATGCGCAGTGGGAATGGAAAGCGGCAGCCGGCAGCACTTTCACGACAGCCTGCCTTGTTCCTGATGCATGGGAAATCGTAGACGTACGGCTCGCAAGCGGCGAACGCACCAATTGGGATATTCACGAGAACGAACAAGGTAACCGCATCCTCACGACCTATTTTCTCAACGCACTGCAACCCGACCGGCCGCAACAGATTCGCATATCGGCCCGGAGATTGGCGCCTGCCGTGGGAGAAAAAGTCGCCCTGCCCCCGCTGGCGCCGCTCGCGGTTGCCGAGGTAGAACAACTGGTCGTGGTGACGACCAGTTCAGAATGGCGGCCGATCATAGACGTCGCCGATGGAATCGAGCGTATCGACATACAAGACTTGCCTGCCGAGTCACGTGCGATTGATTTTTTACGAGCTCCGCTGGCCGACCCCTCAGTGCATGTGATCGCTCTACGATCGGTGGCAACGGCCGCGACCGGCGCGCTACGGGTCGAGCCGGTCAAGCCGTCTGGCGATTCGGGCCTGAAGGCCGAGCGGCACGAGAAAGAGCACCGCGCTGGCGCGGGGCAGAAGACAGGGGCAGGGTCGACGCGGGCCGTTTCACCGGCGTCACTGGCAATTACAGCCACGATTACGGGCCTCGACAACGGTTTTGATCATTACGTGGCTCGATTTCAGATCGCCAAACTGTCTGAGGAAGGCGTCTTCCGCTGGAATCTGCCACACCCAGCCGAACTGATCGGCGTTCATCTGGATGGTCGCCACATCCTTCCGCTTTCAAATGGTCCGAGCTATACCGTCACCCCCCTGCCGGTTTCTCTGACCGAAAGTGCAACATCTGGTGTGACGATGGTGGAGATTGAGTATTGTATTCCGGTGTCGATGCACGGGGGACCGAATTCGCGCTCGCTTGTGTTTCCAGAAGCCGATCGCACTGTCCTCCAATTCGATCTCAAGCTGATTGCGCCGCGACACCTTCGGCTGGGGCAGCGGCCTGCGAGTTTGACTCTTGTCGGAACAGACGAGCACTCGTCATGGCGGCAGCGGCTGGGGCCATTGGCGCGCGCCTCAGATCTTCCTATCTTCAATCCGTTTGAACGCGAAAGCTGGTTGTCACTTTTGTGGGGCGCCCGCCCGCTCGAACTTGAGCCGGCCGCCGAACAGGTTTGGCTGGCCCAGGGCGCCGCCCCTCCCCGCGACGTGCAACTCGTCATCTGGAATGCCTCAGAGGTCATGTCCCTGGAATGGATCGCACTTCTGCTCTGCCTGCTGGGAGGGTTGCTGCTGCGTCTGGCGCAAGTGCCGTTTCTTCGTGGCATCGCTGTTGCCGCCGTTGCCGGCATGTGTGTGGCAGCGTTGACGCTTTCACCAGTCGCCGTTGAATTGTGCGGCAGTGCCCTCACCGGTCTCGTTCTGGCCATTCTGATTCCGCTGCGCTGTCTTGCGATTCCACGGCGACGTTTGTCAAGAGGTGGTCTGGAAGCACCCGGGGGAAGCACGCAGTCATTCATTCCCGTCGCCAGTTTGCTGCTGATGACCGCGGCCTTAAGCTCGAGCCTGACGGTTCAGGCCCAGGATGGACCTGCAGCTACGACTCTGAGACATTCAGTCATTCAAAAGAGGATCGCTTCCGTAGTCGACGTTCTTGTTCCCGTGGGTGCCGACGGCAAGCCGGCTCGAAAAACTCCTTTGGCATATGTGCCTACCGATCTTCTGAAACGGCTGAACCGGATCACGCGACCAAGCTTCTTGCCGGCATCTCTGATCGCTGCGAGCAGCGTCGACGGCACGATTGACGCTGGCAATCGACTGCAAATCTCGGCCCGTTTCGAAGTGTTCGTCTTTTCGAGCGAACCGATCGTTGCGGTCGACCTGCCACTGGGTGTCGCAAATCTCGGGGGAGCCGACGCGTGTCTGGTTGATGGCCGGCCTTTTCCGGTCGTCGTCGGGCCGGGGGGCCGCGGCCTTATGATCGAATTGCCGGGCGTCGAGCCACTGCCTGCGGCTCCTGAATTGCCTGAACAGGAAGCGTTGGTGAACCAGGAGAGCGACCAGCTTTCTCGATCGAAAGCTGATCAAAGCAGTGAACCGCTTTCCCTGCGGCGCTACGATGTCAAATTGCGACTTAATCCCGCGGTCGACACGGCGCGCGCCGATTTCCTGACGGGCACCGTCACCATTCCGCAAGGATGCCAGACCCGCGCCTCGTTGACGTCGGCAGTGACCTTGCCTGTCATGGGCATCGCCCCGGCGGAAGCCGGGCAATTCGCGACGCGGGCCGGTCCACGTTCTCGCGGAACGTTCGCCTTGCGGCCGGCACCGACGAGCCAGCTTGTCTTTTTCTGGTCGCCGACACCCGAGTTTCAGGTCCGGCCGCCGGTGGAGGCGCAGGTTGGGATTTCATGTCTGGCCGATGCTGTTCCCGGCTTGATCCAGCTTCGATATCACCTTGCATATAAGATTTTGGCGGGACGCGTCGACTCGCTGGTCTGGCATGTTCCGGCGGGGTACGTGCTCGAGGCGGTGCAGGCGCCGCAACTTGCCGGATACCGATTTGAAGCAGGCGAAAACGGTGGCCGGAGAATGCTCATCGAGTTTTCGCGACCGCAAGCCGAGAATTTTTCGCTGGCGGCGACATTTGCTTTCGCCGTCGATCCGCAAGCAAAACAGATTTCGCTGCCACTTCTTGATCCGCTGCGCACCGAAGAGGGCAAGGCCCGGGAAATCAGTCTGGGGTTACATCAAATTGCCTTGCGCCAGCCCTCCGACTACTACGCCAGCCTTTCGGCGGCGCTGCCGCACCTCATGCTGCGGCCCCGACTGGTCGACGAATTCTTGAAAGAATGGAACGCCGCCGGGGCACGGCCGCAACAGGCGTTCGACCTCGACCGGGTATTCGCTGTCAATCTCACCCTGGAGGGCCTTTCGACGGCACCCGTCGTCCACGCCACATCAACGGGCCGGTTCCATGCCGGGCGCCTCGATTGGACGTATACGGCCGAAGTCAAACAGCCGGTCGCACCGCGGTTTTTGTATCATATGAATGTCGATCCACGCTTGCGGATCCGTTCGGTTTCAGTGCAGGAGGACGGCGCCGAGCGGCTGCTGCGCTGGGCGCCTCTGGGCGAAACGATCATCCTGTTTCTGAGCGACCGGGCCACGCGGGGGCAAACGGTGCGTGTGAACGCCTCGATGCCGATGGCCGCGGCACAGGAAATTCAACTTCCCCAAATGCGATTTCCCGGGG
>JAYTRB010000374.1:0-1864 GCA_043746425.1 Planctomycetia bacterium | reverse complement strand
GATCATTGTGAGCCATCGCTTTGCGCTCCACATCGATGCCATGTGCGAAGGCCTTTGCAGCCCGGGTCAGAAGATCATCATCTTTGTAGAAATTGCCGCGGACTTCAGCCCACTTGCCGAGCTCATACCATTTTTCTGCCGGTTGTTGCCGCAACCGCCGGCTCGACTCCTGGAATTTTTCGTAGTCGCTGGCGACCTCGCGCACCAAGCTGACGGCGACGGTGTATTCTCCTGACCGGGAATCGACGACGACCTTGCCGGAAACTTCGATGTTCGCCGACTTGCGTGAGAGTTTGGGAATTTCGGCCTGCGATATGAACGGCACGTCGCAATTTCTAAGTCGCAGCCGGTCTTTGCCATACACCGACAAACGGCCTTCGACCGTGTACGTTACCGGCGGAGGGATCTTCTGGTCAGTTTTCCAGTCGCGAATCTTCTCGTTGAACTCCATCACCGACAGGGTCTCGGCCTGTACCCTGGCCGCTGCCAAAAAAACAACCAACAGGCCGACACATCGGCAAATCGGCCTGTGGCGCTGAACGCCGTGTAAACGCCAGCCAGTCATTCGGCGATTCCCATCTGGTTTGTCTGATCGGCAAGAATCTGCCGGGTGGTGTCGTCGACAGCGACCCCCAGTTGCTCGAGCCGCCCGGTATTTGACCAGAGAAATCCCGAAGCGGGCCGCAGTATGATCTGCCAGGTATGATCGAGCTGGCGGTCTTGGCGAAAGTCGTCGAGTTGGGCGGCGAAAATCAGCCGCCGCGGCTGGCTGTCGGCTGCGAAGGCCTTCTCGAAGACGTCGAGATCGGCAATCACCACAGCCTGATTCTCGCCGTCGGAGAGCGGAAAGTCGATGTCGTAGTGTCTTCTTGCGGCAGAGTCGGCCGATAAGGCGACCGGCACGTCGAGCACGACCCATTGATCGCGGTAATGGGATTGAAACACCGCTGACGGTGAGGAACTGCTGCTTGCGGCAGGGGCAGCCGCCTCGTGCAGAAGTTCGAAGAGCGACACACTTGCCAGACCGGCGCCAGCTCGTGTTTCGGCAGCCGTCTGGCGCAAAACGCGTGCATGAAGATCGTTGCGTCCCAGCAGATCGAGCGCCCCCTTCACGTATTGAAACTGGCGGGCGGCTTCGCTCAGATCATTATCGGCGAGCGCCTGTTCGCCCCGCCTGGCAGCCGAGACGACAATTTTTTGGGCCTCATCGAGGGCCCGCAAATGCAGAAGCCACCACGCCATGGCCACGACGACGAGCAGGATTCCGGCGACCACCAGACGCACTGGCGTGAAGATCTTGCGAGAAAGCCGCTTGAGATCGACAGCCCTCGCGGCTTCGTTGATGACAGCGCGCAGCGAACGGTGCGCGACCGGCAGCCGAGCCTGACGCTCGCGCGGGGGAGATGCGTTTGCTGGTTCTTCGGCAGCGACACGGCTTGCGTTGCGTGAAGGGAAACGTTTGGCGGCCCCGTGGTCGGCCTCGCGGGTCACGAATTCGGACTGCGGTTTAGGGGGCGCCAGCGGCTTACGTTTTGGCACCCGTGGCAGCGGGTAGACACAGGCCGGAAGCACGAAGAGCCTGGTTTGACAATCGGGGCAAACAGGAGATTGTGGGGCGTCTGTCCTGAGACCTGTTATCTGGCGACCGCAGACGCACTGCACCGCGAACGGCGTCGGAGGCTGGTTCGTCCCCCGGCGAAACAGATTTTCCGCGGCTGCCAGCCATGCACCCATTCCACCCAGTCCCGATCCAGCGAACAAACGCTCGCGCGGCCGAAAGTCTGCACTTCGGGCAGCCGGTGTCGCTCCCTCGATTATCGGGTGTCATTCTCTGCGGGTCAATGGAACTCACCGTCGAGCAGCG
>JAYTRB010000373.1:0-1671 GCA_043746425.1 Planctomycetia bacterium | reverse complement strand
GCATGGGCAAACTTCGGGCCGAATATGCCTGAGACCTGGCCGAAAAAAAGGCCGCCCTCGTGAACACCTCTGCTCGAAAGGCCCCGATTGCGCACAATTTGCTGCCGGGGCTCGGCCCACTGTGTGGTGTCCACTCGCGTCGCCCGCTTGAGAGCAGGACGGTTGAGCGGTTATGCACCTGATTGTAAACGAATGGGCTCCGATTGAAAAGCGATTTCTGTGATCGGGCGCGCCGTGGGCTAATTCTTCTTGAACAACTGGTAATAGAGCAGAAAACCAACCCCGACGATAACGCCCAGGATCATGAGAACAAACAGCACTTGCCCCACTTTTTGCGCGGTGCTCTTGATGGGAGTTCCAAAGGCGTCGAGTTTGACTTCCTTGCGGACATAAGTTTTTTCCGACACAAATGTCACCAGGTCGAGACTGTCCTGGAAGTAATACGCCAGAAGGCCGATGACCCGCGTATTGAACACCAGCGCAAAGCTCGCGACGACAACAGCGAGCACCCCTACCGCGGCACCCAGGCCGATCATCACCCACCTGGCCGTGCCGGTCATGGGCAGCCCCATTCCAATCAGAACGCCGGCCGGCGCTAAAGCCAGATTCACGGCCAGTTGCAGAACGAACTGCACGACAAAAACGTAAACGGTCGGCATGAAATTGCGGAAGAATGTCCCCAGCATCAGGAAGTTGATCCAGCCGCGCTTCGTGACGGGCATCGCCATATGGATCATCGCCAGGGGATACATGATGCCGGCCAATGGAATCCAGCAGAATACCACGTACCACAAGATTGTTTTCACGCCCAAGGCGATATTCTGAAAGATATCGAAATGGATTTCACGAATGTTGCTTTTTTTGGCCGCGCTGACCCGAATGGTGTAGATCGTCAAACACCAGACCCAGCCCGGCAACGCCAGCGATGCCGCGACCGACAATACGCCCCAGAAGATCTGCGGCGGCAGAGTTTCACAATATATGAGACTCATGTAGCCGCATCCGACCGCAGTCGCGCCATACAAAATGAAATACATCGCCGTGCGCAATGCGACCCTGTAATTCTGTTTCGTAAACTCCCACGAGTCTTTCCAGGCCGCCGAATAAAACAGGGCCGGGTCAGGCTTCCCCTTGCGGCTCAATCGCTTTTTTGCCGCCGCGCTGAGCTGCCCCGTCGCCGGATCAACCCCGCATTTCGGACACTCGGGCGCATCTTCCGGAATCGGAGCTCCACATTTGGGGCACATCGACTCGCTGCTGTCGATGGCTTTGTCGAGGTCAAGTCCCGCCAGAAACTCGCCGCTGTCGACCTCAACACGTTTCTTCGCGGGCGCTCGGGTCGCGGTTTTCCGAGCGGGGACTTTTCCAATGGAACTGTCGCCAGCCGCCGAACCTCCGACCGGCACTTTGATCTTTGTCTCGCAGGCGGGGCACTTCACCGCCTTGCCACGAGCCGTGTCGGGAGCGTTCAAGACCTTTTCGCACGTGGGACAACGAACTTTAACCGCCATAATGACCTTCTTCAGACCAAGACGCCGTGGAGAACGAACTCAGCCCAGTTTACCAATTCCCTGAGGCAAATCACGCCTGAATCGCCGCGCAGCATGGCGAAATCAGAGAAAAGCTGCAACGTCCGACATCGCGGGTGGGTTCATCGTTCGAAATGCTCAC
>JAYTRB010000372.1:0-3606 GCA_043746425.1 Planctomycetia bacterium | reverse complement strand
ACATCGTCGGCCAATCTGCATCGCTTGTACGCCATGATCGACGAGCAAGCAGCCCAAGGCGAAGCCGAATCCGTTCTGCGGATGCTGCTGCTCTTCTCTCAGGCGCGGTATTTCGAAGCAAATTTCGGGTTTCGACGCTGCATTGTGCAGGGAATCATGCAGGTCAAAGACCAGGAAGGCATTATGCACCTGATTAATCTGCTCCCCAGATTGAACGGTCTCGTGCAGTTCGACGTGATTTCGCATCTCGTGATGGCGACGGGAGAGAATTTCGGCGACGATGCGGTTAGGTGGAAAGCGTGGTGGGCCAAAAATAAGGGAAATAACCAGCCTCCCGAAAAATCCAAAATACCGCCCGTCGGAAATTACGGAAATTTCGGCGATTACTATGGTATTCCGATCTGTGCGAAGCGTGTCGTGTTCGTGCTCGATACGTCGCTCAGCATGCGTGGGTCGAAGATCGACGCTGCCAAAACTGAGTTGATTCGGGCGATAAAGGCGTTGCCGAAAGAAGTCAATTTTGACGTCATCGCTTTCGACAATAACGTGCGGGTCTGGCAGCCCGAACTTGTACCGGCAACCGAACCGCTGAAACAGGTTGCCGTTAATGTCGTGATTGAACAACCACTGAAACTCAAGACCGCCTCCTACGATGCGCTGGAAGCGGCCTTCAGTCTCGACCCCGAGGTCATCTACTTTCTTTCTGACGGGGCACCGTTCGGAGGTAAAATCGACGATCCGAACGAGATTATTCGCACGATCTCGGGCATCAATCGCGTGCGGCGCGTGTCGATTCACTCGATCGGCATCGGCACCAGAGAGGCGAGAGCGGCTGTTTTCGGACAGTTCATGAAGGGGCTCGCCGAGGCGAACTGGGGAATCTACAAGCCCGTGAATTGACGATTGAGGAGCGTGCCGCATGCGGCGTTTCATGAGTTTGGGTTCTGGTATTCGTGTACCGCGTGCTGTTTCATCGGACAGGGCGCTGGCTGCCAAAATGCTGCCGGCGTGCTTTCGGCGATGGATGCGAAAGCAGGTTGTCGCGCTATTCCTGCTTTCTGCGGCCATGCTGGTCGCGCTGCCAGGCGCCGCAAAAGACACCAGCCGGGCGACCGCGGCAAAGGTTCCGCCTGACCGGGCCTTTTTGAAAGCAAAAAAAGAATTTCAGCACCAAAGCCGCCATAAAAAGGCTGCCGAGCGAATCGCTGCGCTGAAGCTTCTCGAAGATTTTCCGACCGGCGACGCAGCAGATCTCGTCTACGTGACGTTGCTCGACGACCGAACCGATGAAGTGCGTGAAGCGGCGGTCAGTTTTCTGGCGGGGCTGCGCGACCGCAGCGAAGTGAGCGACAAGCTGCTGCAGCGGATGACAAGCGCGACCCGCAAAGACGGTCTCGATATTCGGGCCATTGGCGGTTTGCGGGCGCTGTCTGGAACCGAGGATGATGCCCTGCAGATCAAAATCGTCAAATATCTCGATGATGTTCTGGGAACGCCCCAGGCCAATCAGTTCCTTCTGCACGAAATGATTGACCAGGAGTCGGGCAGGGGAGACCCGAAAGACACGTTGCGAATGCTCATGCTCTTCACTCGGGCCCAGTTTTTCTCGCGGAATTTCGGGTACCGTCGGTGCCTCGTGCAGGGGGTCATGCAGGTAAAAGACAAAGACGGCATTACGCACCTCATCAATCTGCTTCCCAATTTCAAAGGGCTCGTACAGTTTGACGTAATTTCACATCTGGTGACGGCCACGGGACAAAACTTCGGCGATGACGCGGCGAAATGGAAAGCGTGGTGGACGCAGAATCAGGGACAATCTGACCCGCCCGATAAATCCCGGATTCCCCCCGTCGGAAACTACGGTAAGTTCAGCGAGTATTACGGGATACCAATTTGCGCCAAGCGTGTTGTGTTCGTGCTCGACACGTCGGGGAGCATGCGCGGGGCCAAGCTTGATGCCGCCAAGACCGAGCTCGTGCGGGTGATCAAGGAGTTGCCGAAAGAAGTTTTTTTCAGCATGGTCATTTTCAATACCGCCATTCGCGTCTGGCAAAGCGAGCTGGTTCCTGCCAACGAGCAAATGAAGCAGATTGCAGTGAACATCGTCCTCGAACAAGAGGCCCGCGCCAACACCGCATCGTATGATGCCCTCGAAGCCGCCTTCGAACTCGGGCCCGAGGCCATTTATTTTCTCTCGGACGGTGCCCCCCAGGGGGGAAAAATCGACGATCCAAAGGAAATCATTTCGTCGATCTCGAGCGCCAATCGCGTACGCCGTGTGTCGATTCACTCGATCGGCATCGACACAAACGCCACGACAGGCGCCATTTTTGGCCGGTTCATGAAAACCCTGGCTGAGTCGAATTGGGGGCTCTATAAGCCAATTAATTAGACTCGCTTTCCCTCAATCAACTGCCGCAGCACATAGTGTAAGATGCCGCCATGGCGGTAGTATTGGACTTCTACGGGCGTGTCGATGCGGCACGTCGTCGCGAAGGTAATGGTTTTGCCGTCGGCAAGCCGGGCATTCACGGTCACATCTGCCAGTGGCTTAATGTCGGCCGGAACGTCGATTTCAAAAACTTCTGTGCCGTCGAGCCCGAGCGTTTCGCGGCTCTGGCCCTTCTTGAATTCAAGCGGCAAAACTCCCATTCCGACGAGGTTCGAGCGGTGGATTCGCTCGTACGAAACGGCGATCACCGCCCTGATTCCCAGCAGGAACGTCCCTTTCGCGGCCCAGTCGCGCGACGATCCGGTACCATACTCGGCGCCCGCCAGCGCAATCAGGGAAATTCCCGCGGCCTTGTACTTGAGCGCTGCGTCATAAATCGACATTGGCTCACCAGAGGGCAGATATTTCGTCTCGCCCCCTTCGGTTCCCGGGGCCAGCAGGTTCTTCAGGCGGATGTTGGCGAACGTGCCGCGAGTCATCACCCGATCGTTGCCCCGCCGTGAGCCATAGCTGTTGAATTCATTAACGGGTACGCCGTTGGCCTCCAAATACAACCCGGCGGGCGATTCAGTCTTGATCGAGCCGGCCGGGCTGATGTGATCGGTTGTCACTGAGTCGCCAACCGAAACCAGAACCCGCGCCTGCCGAATTGACTCGATCGGTCCGGGTTGGGCCGGCATGTCGACGAAGAATGGCGGTTCCTGGACATACGTGCTTTTTTCGTCCCATTGATACAATGCTCCCTCGATGTCGGCGATCGCCTGCCACTCGGGGGGGCCCAGTGTGGCTTTGGCGTATTCCTCCTGGAATGTCTCGGGGCTCATCGACGCCGCAATTGTGTCGGCGATTTCTTTCTGGGCTGGCCAGATGTCTTTCAAATAGACGTCTGCACCGGCCTTGTCTTGGCCGAGAGGTTCGGTGTTGAGGTCAATATCGGTCGTGCCGGCGATGGCGTAGGCCACGACCAGCGGCGGGCTGGCCAGATAATTGGCTTTCACCTGGGGGTTGATCCGGCCTTCAAAATTGCGGTTTCCCGAGAGGACCGCCGAGACGACCAGGTTGCCTTTCTTGACTGCTTCAGAAACAGCCTCAGGCAGTGGGCCGCTGTTGCCAATACAGGTGGTGCATCCATATCCGACGGTATTAAAACCCAG
>JAYTRB010000371.1:0-1687 GCA_043746425.1 Planctomycetia bacterium | reverse complement strand
TATCTGGTGCATGCCTTGCCGGCCTACGACAAGCTGCTCGTGGCCCTGGGAGACGATCGCCGACATTCGTATTCGTGCGCCACCGTCAAGCATTGCCGGTTCATTGGCAGCGACCACGCGCCGATGTATCGGGTGAGTTGCCAGTTCACTGGCCCACTCGACTGTTTCGACGAAGCGACGGCGTCATAGTTCGCCGGGGCGCGCCATCACACTTTCGCATTCGGGCGAGTTTTTTTAGAATCCACTGGACGCGGCTCCTCCTGGGATTCCCTTTTTGCAGAGTGAGACATCTTGCCCCCCGAACAACGCGATTTCGATGAGTTCCTAGAGAAGTTCCGCAAGCACCGTGACCTGATGACCGAAGAGCTTCACAAGGTTATCATTGGACAGGACCTGGTCATCGAGCAGATTCTGGCGGCGATTTTTACTGGCGGTCATTGCCTCTTGGTTGGGGTGCCTGGGCTCGCCAAGACCCTGCTTGTCAGCACGATCGCGCGCATTCTCGATGTGAAATTCAAGCGCATTCAGTTTACGCCCGATCTGATGCCTTCTGACATTACCGGCACGACCGTGCTCGACGAAACTGAGACGGGGCAGCGAAACTTTCGGTTCGTCGAGGGCCCGGTCTTCACCAACATTCTGCTGGCTGACGAAATCAACCGCACCCCTCCCAAAACGCAGGCTGCCCTGTTGCAGGCCATGCAGGAAAAAGAAGTCACAATCGGGCAGACGACGTACACCCTTCCCGACCCATTTTTCGTTATTGCCACACAGAACCCGATCGAGCAGGAAGGAACCTATCCGCTCCCCGAGGCGCAGCTCGACCGCTTCATGTTCAATATCCGGGTTGAGTATCCCACCCTCGACGAAGAGGAAACGATTCTCAGCTCGACCAGCTCCATGGAAAAGCCAGAAACGCGCAAGGTACTGTCGGCCAAGGCGATTCAGTACCTGCAAAAACAGATCAATCTTGTCCAGGCGGCGCCGCTCACGATCAACTACGTGGCCCGCCTCGTGCGTGCCACGCGTCCGGGAGATTCTTCCGCGCCGAAATTCGTCAAGGAACTCGTCGATTGGGGGGCTGGTCCTCGCGCCGGTCAGTATCTGATCGCTGGCGCCAAGGCGACGGCTGCGATGGACGGCCGCCCCAGCATGTCGGTTGCCGATGTCCGCCGCGTGGCGATTCCAGTACTCCGTCACCGAATATCAACCAATTTTCAGGCCCAGGCCGAAGGGCTCAAGACTGAAGATATCATTAACCGCCTGATCGGCGAGATTCCTGAACCGGCCGTGCCGAAATACGAATGATGGGCTTCCTCACGAATTTAGGAGTCGATAGATGCCTGAAACCGCGGGAAAAGTTCCGGCCCATCCAACATTGTACGAACGGCTGGGGGGCGTGTATTCCATCGCGACCGTCGTCGATGATTTCATCGATCGCGTCATGGATGACCCGCGCCTCAACGCCAATGCCAAGGTGAACGAGGCGCATCACCGTGTGTCGCGGTCGGGTTTCAAATACCTCGTCACCGAACAGGTCTGCTGGGCCAGCGGCGGCCCGCAGAGATATACAGGGCGGTCGATGCGAGATTCACATGCTCATCTGGGCATCACGCCCAGCGAATGGGATGTATTTCTCGACGATTTTCAGCAAACTCTCGACAAGTTTGGAGTGTCAGACGGCGAG
>JAYTRB010000370.1:0-3688 GCA_043746425.1 Planctomycetia bacterium | reverse complement strand
GCTATGCATGGGCTAGTTCGCTTGGCTGACAATTCGCCCGCAGTTCTGGACGAACTCGTCAAACTGCTCAGCGATAGCCACGCAAACGCGCGAGCCAATGCCGCTCTCGCGATCAGCAGCGTGAAGGCCGACTGCCGTCACGTCGTCGGCCGCCTGTCAGAGGCGCTAACGGATGAGAACCCATACGTGCGCACGGCTGCGGCAATCTCCCTGGGCGAGATTGGCCTCGATGCAAAGGCCGCCATTCCGGCACTTCGGGCGGCCGCGGATGATGACAATAACGCGCAATCGAACCTGCAATACGACATGTCGTTCAAGCGGGGGCGGCCCCGCCACGCGATCGTTTACCTGCCACGGCTCTATCAAATCTCAGTAACAGAAGCCGCTCGCACCGCGATTTCCAAGATCGAGCGTGACCCTGCCTCTGAGGCACTGCAGCCCGAACCTTGATAACTTAAATCCCGAAGGGTGGCTCGAGGGGTCGATCAACTTGACGCCTTAGCCGCACATTGACTTGTATTAATAGTGAGCGGTACGGGCGCGAGACATCAAGCGCTGGCCGCGACGAGTCAAGTTGCCGCCTTTCGCTCTTATGCACGTTTCCGAACGACGACGAATCGACACTCATAACTGTGTGAGTCGTCCGTTCCAGATCCTCAACAAACGCGTCATTCCGCAGGCTCGTCGCTGGACCGTAACACCATTCACCTCAGCCGCCGCGCGGCAGAATTAAGTTAAGTCTCGACCAATTCTGGCAGATCCCGCTGCGACCTTTCCACCCGCCATGACCAGGAATCGTGGGAGACAACTCTCTGTTTCCTCGAACTGGCCGACCAGATTTCCTATACTGCGTCGTCATGAAACCCTGGGAATTCTGGATCGACGTTGGCGGTACGTTTACCGATTGCATTGCCCGGTCTCCCGACGACAGGCTCGTCGAGTGCAAGGTTCTCAGTTCGGGAGTGACGAAACGCCGGGTCGGCGAAGTACTGGGGCCCGTCCGATTCTGCGATTCGTCTTCCACGCATGATCCGGCCGATTTCTGGATCGGGTACGAACTGCGTTTTCTCGATTTTCAGGGCCAGACCTGTTTCGTCAGCCAGGTCACCGCTTTCGACGCCCGCACCGGCGCATTCACGACCGCTGCACTTTTACCCGAGACGCTAGAGCCCGGCACGAAGTTCGAACTTGCCTCGGGAGAAGAGTCGCCCATCCTGGCCATTCGCACAGTGCTCGCCTTGCGGCTCGAAGAGAACATTCCACCGATCTCGGTACGTCTGGGAACGACTCGGGGCACAAATGCGCTGCTTACCCGGCGTGGTGCGAGAACGGCACTCGTCACTACCCGCGGCTTTGGCGATATTCTTTTGATCGCCAATCAAGAACGCCCCCGACTGTTCGATTTGGCCATCACAAAACCCGAGCCACTCTTCGAGCAAGTCATCGAAATCGACGAACGTCTCGACGCCACGGGACGTCTGCTGCGTGCTCCCGATGAGACAACGGTGCGATTGCAGCTAAACGGACTGAGAGAAGCCGGCATCGAGTCAATCGCCGTCTGCCTGTTGCACTCGTTTGCCAATCCTGCGCATGAGCAAATCGTCGAAAGGCTGGCACGCGAAGCGGGATTTAATGAAATCAGTGTCTCCAGCCGGCTGTCGCCGCTCATCAAGATCGTCTCGCGCGGCGACACGACCGTCGTCGATGCATATCTCAACCCGATTTTGCGGCGTTACGTCGCGACCTTGCGGTCGAAATTTTCTGAAAGTCGTCTCCGCTTGATGACCTCGGCCGGCGGGCTCGTCGATGCCGATCGTTTCGTAGGCAAGGATAGCATTCTTTCGGGTCCTGCCGGTGGAGTCATTGGATTTTCACGTGTGGCGCAGCAGGCCGGATTCGAGCGGTCGATCGGCTTCGACATGGGGGGCACGAGCACTGACGTTTCGCGATTCGACGGACGTTACGAGCTGGAATTTGAAACGAAAAAGGCAGGGGTGCGGGTGGTGGCTCCGATGCTCTCGATCGAAACCGTGGCCGCCGGCGGGGGCAGCATTTGCGCGTTCGACGGGGTTAAACTTATGGTCGGCCCCGACAGTGCCGGCGCCAACCCGGGACCGGCCTGTTACGGCCGCGGGGGACCGCTCACAGTCACTGACGTCAACCTGTTTCTTGGCCGCATCGTCTCTCACCGCTTTCCGTTCTCGCTGGATCGCGCGGCCGTCGCCGCCCATCTCGAGCGACTGTGCGGCGAAATCGCCCGCGCGCCTGGCGAAACGCGATACACTCTGGTCGAACTGGCCGAGGGTTTCATCCGCATCGCCAACGCAAATATGGTGCGCGCGATTCGCAAGATTTCAGTTGCTCGCGGTTATGACCCTCGCGATTACGTGCTGGTGACGTTCGGCGGTGCCGGCGGCCAGCATGCCTGTGCTATGGCCCGCGAATTGGGAATGCGGCAGGTGTTGTCGCACCCGTGGTCGGGCCTGTTGAGTGCTTACGGGATCGGCTTGGCCGACATTCGCCGATTTGGCGAAAAGGCCGTCTTGAAACCCTGGTCGCCCAATGAAGTCGCCGCTTTAGAGCCACTGTTTCAACAGCTGGAAGCGAGAGCTCGCCAGGAAGTGCTCGCCGAGGGCTTATCTCCCGATGTGATTGCCATTCCAATTCGGTCGCTCGATTTGCGGTATCAGGGAATCGAAGCAACGATCAACGTTTGCGCTCCTGCCGATGGCAATTATGCCGCGTGTTATGAAGAATTGCATGAGCAGCTTTACGGTTACAAACACTTTTGCCGTGGCATCGAAATCGTCGCCGCCCGCATTGAAGTTGTCGGCCGAACCCCCGATCCGCCCGACAAACCTGCCCAGGTCGTTCTCCGGCGCCCGGTCGCCTCTGAACAGACGACCGCCTGGTTCGATGGCCGTTCGCTCGAAGCCGGGGTTTATTATCGCGAGAGTCTGCACGCCGGCGATGAGATTCTGGGCCCGGCGATTCTCTGCGAGCCCACATCGACGGTCGTCGTCGATCCTGGATTTGCGGCGACGATTCTGTCGCGGGGAGAGATTCTAATGACCGATTCGGGCAGCGCGGTCAGCCACGAGATTTCGACGGCCGCCGACCCGGTCATGCTGGAGATTTTCAATAACCTGTTCGCCTCCATTGCCGAGCAAATGGGGATAACGCTGCAACGCACGTCGTTTTCAACGAACGTCAAGGAACGACTCGATTTCAGTTGCGCCATTTTTTCTCCGCAGGGAGACCTCGTCGTCAATGCCCCGCATATTCCCGTTCACTTGGGCGCGATGGGCGAAACAGTGAAACGAATCATCTCCGACAACCCGATCATTGAACCGGGAGATGTTTTCGTCACCAACGACCCGTATCGCGGCGGTTCTCATCTGCCCGACGTAACCGTCATTACACCGGTGCATGACGAATGCACGCGGGAACTGATTTTTTTCACCGCCAGCCGGGCGCATCATGCCGAAATTGGCGGGATTGTGCCGGGCAGTATGCCTCCGTTTTCGCAGAATCTCGCAGATGAGGGAGTGCTGATCCGCAATTTCAAACTGGTCGACGCTGGCAAATCGCGCGAGGCCGAGCTTAAAGACCTGCTGCTTTCAGGCTTGTATCCGACGCGCTCAGTGCGCGACAATTTGGCCGACGTTTCGGCACAGGTCGCCGCCAA
>JAYTRB010000369.1:0-5585 GCA_043746425.1 Planctomycetia bacterium | reverse complement strand
GAAGTTGCCAACGCCGTTGCGTTCCTTCTCAGTCCGCGATCGTCGGGCATCAACGCCCAGGGACTCGTGATCGACGCCGGGATGGCGATCAATTACTTTGATAAGGCCTTGGTGTACCGCCCGCCGGAAGCGGATTGAAAGATCGGCAGCTTGCCCGATCGAGACACGATCGAATGCAGAGACAAGGGAATTCAAGAAATCGGTTGAAAGACTCGACCGGTTTTTCGACCAGAGCGGGCGATACGAGCGCGTGAAGAGAATTGTCGTTGATGTCGAGTTTGTGTTTCAGATTCTGGTCGTCGACATGTTCCAGCAGGATTGGCGGGGAAGGCCGGTCGCCGCGCTTCTGCAAGGGCAAGCCACCATGCCCATGCGCCGCTGCACTCGTCGGTTGCGTCTTGCGGCAGAACGGAGAGGTAAATCGCATTCGCGTTAGCGGGCGCGCAGCACTCACGCCAAGATGGGCTTCACGACGTTGCCGGCGACATCGGTCAGTCGAAAATCGCGACCCTGAAATTTGTACGTCAGACGCAGGTGGTCGATCCCCAGCAGGTGCAGAATCGTCGCGTGAAAGTCATGTACATGAACGACATCATGGACAGCCTCATAGCCCAGTTCGTCGGTCGCACCGTGCGAAATCCCTCCTTTGATTCCTCCGCCGGCCATCCAGATCGAGAAGCCCTTGATATGGTGGTCGCGCCCGTCTCCCTGGGCCATCGGCGTGCGACCGAATTCACCACCCCAGATCACCAGCGTGTCTTTCAGCATGTCGCGCTGCTTGAGGTCTTTGATCAGCGCGGCGCAGCCTTGATCGACCTCGGCTGCCGTTCCCGCCGAATGCGTCTTAACCGCACCGTGATGGTCCCAGTCGCGATGGTAAAGCTGGATGAACCTCACCCCCCGCTCGGCCAGCCGCCGGGCCAACAGACAATTGGCGGCAAATGAGCCGTCGCCCCCCTGTGTGCCATACATTTCGAGAATGTGTTTGGGTTCGTTCGACACGTCCATCAGTTCCGGAACGCTGGTCTGCATCCGGAAAGCCGTTTCGTAGGCATTGATGCGCGTGGCAATCTCGGGATCGTCGACCACCTTGTTTTCGAGTTGATTGAGCTGCTGCACTGCATCGACGATGTCGCGTTGTCGCGCTTTCGAAACGCCCCCGGGATTGCCGACATACAGCACCGGGTCGCCTTTCGAGCGAAACTCAACTCCCTGAAAGCGGCTGGGGAGAAATCCGCTGTGCCATTGCCGGGCGGCGATGGGCTGTGCCTGGCCGAATTTGCCCGTCGATGTCATCACGACAAACCCCGGCAGATCTTCGCTGTCGCTGCCCAGCCCGTAGTTGATCCAGGCGCCCATCGCCGGGCGGCCGGAAATTGTCGTCCCTGTGTTGATGAAGGTATGGGCCGGGTCATGATTGATGGCCTCGGTAACGATCGAGCGAATGATGCACAACTCGTCGGCGACCGAACCGATGTGCGGAAAGATCTCGCTGATTTCCTGCCCTGACTGGCCGAACTTTTTGAATTGATGCTGCGGCCCAAAGCAGGTGAGCTGGGCCCCTTGAAGCTGCGCGATCGGCTTGCCTTTAGTAAACGACTCAGGCATGGGCTGCCCGTGCATCTCGGCCAGTTTGGGTTTGTAATCCCACGTTTCAAGGTGCGACGGGCCCCCTGCCATGCACAAATAAATGATCCGCTTCACCTTGGCCGGATGATGCAGCGGATGCACCACCCCCATCCATTTGTCGATCGCTGGCGTCCCCTCGGAAGCCCGCAGCAGACCCGCGCCTCCTCGAAGCCCGGGATTCACCAACGAGGCAAGGACGGCTGTTCCAATTCCGGCGGTGCTGGTACGCAGGAACGTGCGGCGATTCGCTGCGGCGGAAGTGCTTTCGAATGAATCCAGCATTTCAATACCCTTTAAGTTCTCTGACAAAACACGTCGTATTCAGGCGATGGTCCCTGTTTCCTGCATCTCGCATTCGCAACCGGCTCTCAGCTCGCCGCGCCGCTGAAGAGTGGCTCGATGACACTGCCCGTGTTCAGTCGTACCGGGCGGTTGAGACGGTCGCGAACTTCGGAGTCGGGAGGGAGGCCCAGAAGGTTGTACACTGTGGCTCCCACATCGTTAGGAGAATAAGCCGTCGTTACCGGATAGGCTCCGATGTCGTCTGACTTTCCGATGACCTGTCCCCCGCGAACGCCGGCGCCTGCAAAAAGTCCGAAGAAGCACGGGCCCCAGTGATCGCGGCCGCGACCGGCGTTGATCTTGGGAGTGCGGCCGAACTCGCCGAGCATCATCACGAGCGTATCGTCGGCAAGGCCATGCGATTCGATGTCTTCGAGCAGCGCTGCGACTCCTTGATCGAGGGGAGGCAAGAGCCGATTCTTGAGGGTCGGAAAGATGTCTCCGTGGCTATCCCAGTTTTGAACCCGGCCGATATTTGCCTGCACCAAAGGGACGCCCGCCTCGACGAGCCGGCGGGCCAGAAGCAGAGACTGGCCCGTCGTGTTGCGGCCGTAACGCTCTTTTTCGGCGTCGGATTCACGTTTCAGATCGAAGGCCTGTGCCAGCCTGCTGGAAGTGAGAATCGAGAAGGCGAGCTGCTGTTCGTCTGACAGCCGTTGCGACTGGACGATGTCGGCCATGCGCCGCTGCTGATCGTTGACTTCACCCAGAAGCGACTGTCGTTTCTCGAGCCGGCCGACATCGATTCCCGGCGCCAGCGTCAGTGCATCAACGCGAAAATCGGGTTTGGCCGGGTCGCCGGTGATCTGCCACGGATCATACTTGGGCCCTAAGAGGCCAGCCTGCTGCCCCGGCCAGGTCAACGGTCCTTCCATGAGAAACGTCGGCAGATTGATACCGCTGGGAATGCCGTCGTGCCGCGGTCGTAAATAGGCCAGCGCCCCCGAGTAACAGGGCCAGTCGTCGCGCGAGGCCACCTTGTCAAAGAAGCCCCCGGGCTGCTTATTTCCAGTGAGAACATGATGCGTCGACATCAGGTGATTGTTGTCGCCGTGCGACAGCGTGCGGATGAGGGCGTACTGGTGAGCCCGCGCGGCCAGTCGCGGCAGATGCTCGCAGATGCGCACGCCGGCCGTCGAAGTGGCAATCGACTGAAACTCGCCCCGAATCTCGACCGGAGCCTCGGGCTTCATATCGAACGTGTCGTGGTGGCTGGCAGCGCCGGTCAGAAAGACGATTATGATCGACTTTGGTTTTTGCGCAGTCGAACCTGATGAACGAATTGCTTCGGCCGACCGAGCTCCTCCCGAGAGGTACGCCGACAATCCCAGGCCCAACAACCCCGAATAGCCGACCTGCAGGGCTTCGCGACGAGTGATTCCAACCGTATGCTGGTGAGTAGACGCTCCGTAAGCCGGCTCCATGCAACATTCCTTCAGCAGTAAACCTTGAATTTCGAGCCAGTCGGATGGACAGACATTTCGCTTCAAACGATTAATCATACCTTGATATTTGACGTCCGGCTATGGAACTTTATCATAGTTGAATGTCGACCCCTGAGGGGCATGGTTCTGGTTTGCTGAAGAGGTCACTTATGTCGTCTCCTCCTGATGGTTCCGCTAAACGAAAATCTGCATCGGGCAGGCGCCGGCTGAAAAAGTCGCTCATCCGAGCCACGATCTGCCTGGGGGTTCTGTATTTCGTGATTGCTTATTTGTTCTTGCCGCTGGAGTGGCGCAGCTACGAGAAACGGCATCCTGCGCTGGATGATGCCCCGCGAATCGCGCGCACCTCCAGCGGTATTCCGGGCGACCCGGTCAACATCGGGCTGGTTGCCACCGAAGACGAGATTCATCAGGCGCTGCTGGCTGCAATGTGGTTCCCGGCCGATCGCGTCACTCTGGCAAGTTCTATTCGCATTGCCGGCAGCACGGTATTTCATCGGCCGTATGAAGATGCCCCCGTCAGCAGTCTCTATCTCTGGGGACGCAAGCAAGACATTGCCTTCGAGAAGCCCGTCGGCGACGATGCGAGGCGGCGGCATCACGTTCGCTTCTGGCGTTCAGACCAGCGAGATGATGATGGCAAGCCGCTGTGGCTGGGTGCAGCCGCATTCGATACACGGGTTGGTCTGAGCCATACGACCGGCCAGATTACGCACCACATTTCTCCCGACGTCGACGCCGAGCGCGACCAACTCCTGGCCGATTTGAAAGAGGCGGGCGCCGTGCTGGATGTGCAGTGGATCGAAGGGTTCGACAATCGAGAAGGCAGAAACGGCGGAGGCGACCATTACCAGACCGACGGCAAACTGGCGGTTGTGGTCGTCGGTTCGCCCGCGATCAGTGCCGGCCCCGGGAGTGACCGCTGATTGCCGGGCCGCCATGTCATGCACGTCAAAAGAAAAAAGGGAAATGGTGACCATGAATTCGAATTGGAAATGCCTGCTCCCCGTTGTTGCGATGCTGCTCGTATTGGGCGTTGACGCGCGAGGCGACGAAACCGTCAGTCGAATCGAAGACGTCGTCTATGGAAGGAAGTATGGAATGGCGCTGACGCTGGATGTCTTTCAGCCCGCCAACCCAAACGGCTGCGGTCTGCTGTTTCTGGTCAACGGCGGCTGGTTGTCGAGCAAAGCCACGCCGCTGATGGTGACGATCCGGCCCGAAGACTATCGCGCCTATCTGGACCGGGGTTACACAGTGTTCGCCATTGTAACGAGCTCGCAGCCAAGGTTCGCCATTCCGGAGTTGATGGACGACGTCCAGCGCGCCGTTCGATTTGTGCGCAGCACGGCTGCGAAATATGGGGTGCGTCCCGATCGGCTCGGAGTTCTTGGTTCGAGCTCAGGGGGCCAGTTGGCGCTGTCGGTCGCCACGCGCGGCGGACCCGGGGATCCCCAATCACCGGATCCCGTTGACCGAGAAAGCAGTGCCGTTCAGGCGGCAGCCTGCTTCTTTCCGCCAACCGACTTCTTGAATTATGGAGGCCCAGGAATCAGCGGGGTCGGGCAGGGGCCGTTGGCTACGTTGCAGGTGGCCTTTGGTCCGCAAGCCTTGACTGCAGAGGGCCGCGAGACGCTCGGCCGACAGATCTCACCGATCTATTTTGTGACTTCGCAACTGCCCCCGACGCTGATTATTCACGGCGATGACGACAAGGTCGTGCCCCTCCAGCAATCCGAAACCTTTGTAAAGCGGGCGAAAGAGGTGAACTCGCGGCATATTGAATTGATTATTCGACCCGGCAAGGGACACGGCTGGGGCGATTTCTGGCGCTCGACCGAAGATATCAATGCATTTGTCGACTGGTTCGATCGCCATTTACGCGATCATCGCGAATGAAGCCCTCAATTATTCCGGCTTTCGAAAGGCCGCGACCCTCAGCGCAAGCGTCATGGGGCAGTTGTTTTCACCTCTTTAAACCCGGTCGTTACCAGAATGCATGAGAATGGAAGTGGAAATCCAATTGTGCGGCAGGTCCGGAAATTGTTACGAGCCCCGCCCACCGGAATCAAATCGGGATAGGGGGGAGCCTTGCGGCTCCGCCCCTCCCACACCACCGTACGTACGGGTCCGTATACGGCGATTCGGTTGGTTAAGCGGGTTTGGGGG
>JAYTRB010000368.1:0-12598 GCA_043746425.1 Planctomycetia bacterium | reverse complement strand
GTTTGAAGCGCGAAGCGTTTGTCGAAACGAGATTGCGAAATCGGGCGTGTGAAAGTCACCCCAGAGGGGCGGCGGATCGCCGTGTATGGCATCCGCCGGCAGCCATCGCGTGCGGCGTAGCAAAAAGGGGCCACCCATGACTGATGGTGCCATAACTGGTTGTACATAAATGGCTTGCATTCATGGCGATGTAAACATTCGTCCAACACGTTATGGAAGTGGTGATTGTCGTCGAGAATTGTCGAGGAATCGCCCGGTTTTGTGTGCCATGAGCGGCAGTCACAACGGTTTCGACGAATCTTTACATGGCGATCCCGATTGATTCGGGTGCTCTGTCTGCGGCGCCGGTTTCCGTCTGTGGGATTTCCGGGCCACGTTCCGTCGCCCGTCTTGTCACGAGCATCCTGTTCGACACTGCCCGCGTGGCGGCACTCACGAAGCTGCGAAACGGAGCAAATCTGCAAGAGCGCAATCCATGGAACAGCGATCGGGCAGGTCTTGCAGCAAACGGGTCTTACGTCTGCCAGGAAGTTTTGGCACACCCTGCCAGCGGCCAGCCAGAATCCCGCCGGAAATTCTGGCGGACGATCACAATTCGTCACTTGATGGGCGTCGCCTTACCCGAAGCTAATCGGATATCTACGCTCGCGCTGTGCGCCGTCAGCCCCTCTTTTGCCGCCAGAAGACGTAGGTCATCGGCAGCAAATTCCAACGCGGCCCTGTCATAGCAAATGACCGACGATCGCTTCAGAAAATCGTTAGCGCACAGCCCATTGGCGAAGCGAGCCGTCCCTCCGGTCGGAAGTACATGCGAGGGCCCCGCCACGTAGTCCCCGACTGCGACTGGCGTGTAGTGACCCAGGAATATGGCGCCAGCGTTCTGGACACGGGCCAGCATCCCTTCCGGCTCGGCCATCGAAATATGCAGATGCTCCGGCGCCAACAGATCACTCAACCGCGCCGCGCTCTCAGCGTCGGCGACGCGTATGAGTGCCCCATACTCTTCCAGGCTGGCGCGAGCCAGTTTGCCCCGGTCGAGGCCTGACAGCTGCTCTTCCAGCGCCTGCTGCACCAGCGGAATCAGCGGCCCATGCCAGGTAATGAGAACCGCCGAGCCGGGACTGTGCTCGGCTTGCGAAATCAGGTCGCTGGCAATAAATTCGGGCCGGGCCGACTCATCCGCGAGCACCACCACCTCGCTGGGACCGGCAATGCTGTCGATGTCGACCTCGCCATACACGTGGCGTTTGGCGAGCGCCACAAACAGATTGCCAGGCCCGACGATCTTATCGACCCGTTCAATTCCTTTCACGCCGTATGCCAGAGCCGCAACGCCCTGCGCCCCGCCGATACGATATATTTCGCTGATTCCCAATTCCTGACAGGCCGCCAGGATGTCATTATTGTACCCTCCAAAGGGGGTGGGAGGGACGACAACGGCGATTTCTCGCACCCCGGCAACCAAGGCGGGAACCGCCGTCATTAACAATGTCGAGGGATACGCTGCCGCCCCCCCCGGAATGCACACGCCGATGCGCTTGAGCGGTACATACCGCTGCCGCAGTTCGATTTGCCCGCCGACCGAAGTCGACTTTTTCAAGATGACATCGCGGTTGAGCAGGCAAGACTGAAATTCTGTTATATTCGCAATGATCCGCCGCAGCGCCGCCAAATACGCTGGAAGAGCCTGGGCATGCGCCGCCCCCAGCTCGTTCGACGTTACACGCAAAGTTTCGGCAGTCAATTGCTTGCTGTCGAGCCGCGACGTGTAGTCCAGCACGGCCGACAAGCCTTGACGTTCGACATCTGCGCAGATTTTTTCAACGACCTGCTGCGGTGAAAGAGTTTCGCCAAAGAGCTCGACGGTTCGCTGCCGGCCCATCTCCGAGACGATGTCGCCCCGCAAACTCAGCCGCTGCCGCAATTCAGCGATAATCTGGTTCCCCTCTTCGCCGGGCCAGTCGGCGCTGGGAATAATCAGTGGATTCTGTTTTGTCATTGATGCATCGTATAGAGCCAGTCAACAGGGGTAAAGTTCACCCACAGTGACGACGGGCGATGGGATTTGGCATTTGAACCCATGCGGGGCATTCTCGCATCTGCGCCAGGCATTGGGCGGCAATTCCAATTGGCGGGCGAGAGCGATTTCTTTGTCACTCCCGCTTCACCGAAGCGCCCTCCCCGACGTCGATAACTCGTTCTCCAGACATTGCAGCCGCTGACCCCGCCAATTAGAGTGAACGAATCAGGTTGTCATCGTGACGTTAAACCCAACTCATTTTGGATTCAACTATGGCCAGCGACATCGACATGCGCAGCGATACGGTCACTAAGCCCACTCTGGGAATGCGGCGTGCGATGGCGGAAGCCGAGGTGGGAGATGACATGCTGGGAGAAGACCCCACTGTCAATCGCCTCGAAGCCCTGATGGCAGACCTGCTTGGCAAAGAAGCGGCCGTGTTTGCTTGTTCGGGAACCCAGTCGAACCAGATGGGGGTTCGCACTCATTGCCAACCGGGCGACGAACTGCTCATCGAAAACACTGCACATATCGCCAATTTCGAGCAGGGCGCGGCAGCGGCTTTAAGCGGTGTGACTTGCCGACTGATCGAGGGTGAGCATGGCATCCTCGATGTGTCCGATCTCGAAGGAAAGATCCGGGCGGACAATCAGCACTTCTGCATCACCCGCCTGGTGTGCCTCGAGAACACCACAAACGTCGGCGGCGGCCGAGTCTATCCGCAGGAAAACATCGACCGCATCTGCCACTGGGCACACCAGCATCGAATCAAGGTGCATGTCGACGGAGCACGGCTATTCAACGCCGTCATCGCCGCTGGCACAAGTGCCGCGCAGATCTGCCGCCAAGTCGATACGATTTCCATCTGTTTCTCAAAGGGACTGGGCTGCCCGATGGGGTCGGTTCTGGTCGGCTCAAAGGCCGAAATTGCCAAAGCGCGCCGCGTGCGAAAGCTGTTCGGGGGGGCCCTGCGTCAGGCGGGCATCGTGGCTGCCGCCGCCATCTATGCCATGGAACATCACGTCGAACGGCTGCGTGTCGACCACGAAAATGCACTGTCGTTTGCCGATGCGATTCAGAAAATCGACGGAATCAAGCTCGAACCGGCCGACGTACAGACAAATCTCGTTTTCTTCAGCATCGATCCCGAGTTGGGGAGTGCCGCACAGCTCTCGGCGAAGCTGAAACAGCGTGGCGTTCGGATTAACGCCACGGCCAACCAGCGTTTGCGGGCCTGCACACACTTCGACGTCGATCGTGAAATGGTGTTGAGCGCTGCTGATGCCATTGCGAGGGTCGTCGCCGAGGGCTTTGCCGGGGCCGTCGGGACAGAAGTGGGACCATATGCCCGTGGATAAGTCCCCGCAAGGGGGCAATTCCAAAGGCAGGCCACCAAACTGCTTCAGGGAAGTGGGCACCTATTTGCTGGCACGCTTCAAAATGCACGCCGGCCCCCGACAACCCCGCATTGATTCAAACGGCGGGTTACCGTTATAATCGCGGCAGCAGAGGGGTGCCGTGCCGGGTCGATTCCCGCAGGCAGCGCCTCGCACCCGCATGGAGGGAGACTGAGCATGGAAGTGCGTGGACTGAGTTCAGCAAGGCCCATGGCGCCGATCAGTCGGCCTGAAACGACGCCTGGCGCAAGTGAGGCAGCCCCAGCCGGGCCAACCTCGCCAAGTGATGAAGTGGAAATCTCTGCCATGGGCAAACTGCTCGATGACGCCAGCCGCAGTTCCGGCATTCGTGAACAACGGTTGGCCCAGATCAAAGCGGCAATTGAAGCCGGAACGTACGATACGCCAGAAAAACTGGAGTTCGCGCTCAACCGTATGGTCGAGCAGTTGAAATTGGACGAGGGCTAGCGACCTGTTGGCCCACATTTTCTGCGGCTGCGGTTCGATCAGAATTCACAGGCCGCGGGCAGCTTGTCATCAGAATCTTGAGTCTCGGATTTCCTTCGATATAAATCATTGGAGCTTCGTCGTTTCCCATCGGCCGTATGCGCCCGCCGGATCGACGTCTTTTGGGGGGAGCGGTGAGCGATTTAGCGACGGTTTCAGTGGCCGTCAGTCCTGCGGATAAATTCCGTGAGTATCTGGCGACCCGCGGCATGCGCCTGACGCGCGAGCGCGAGACCATCGTCGAAGAAGTCTTCGCGTCGCACGAACACTTCGACACCGATCAACTCGTCAGCCGGCTCGCAAATCGCACCGACGGCAAACGCGTCAGCCGCGCGACCGTCTATCGCACACTCGACGACATGGTTCTGGCCGGGCTTTTACGTAAGGTAGCCCGCAGCCAGAACCGCGAGGTTTACGAGCACGATTACGGGTATCCTCAGCACGATCATTTGATCTGCAGCAAGTGCGGAACGCTCACCGAATTCGAGAACGCCTCTCTTTCGCGGATTCTCGACGACATGGCTACCGAGCACGGTTTTCGCATGGTCGGGCACCGGCTCGAAGTTTACGGCCTCTGCGCCGAATGCAGTCGCCCTCCGCGCGTTCGCCATCGCAAGCTCGATATGATTTGAAGCTAATCGAGCTCATGCACATCGTGCAATACGCCACGCGGAATGCAGACGGTTAGAACGGTCAATTTTCCGATTGCCCTGTGCTTGACTCCGCGAGGCACATAAACCACGACTCCTTGATGGAGTTCTATCTCCTCGTCGTCGAGAATCATCGTTCCACTGCCGTCGATCACGTAGTAAAACTCGTCGGTCACTTTGTGGTAATGCAGCTTGGCATGGTCGATTTCGACATGATGAATCTCGCCGGCTGCCTCGTCGCCTTCTTCGATCAGGGGCCGAATCTGACCGCATGTTTCGGCCCAGGGCACAACCTCGGCCGGATCACGCCGCAGGAATTTCCTCTTCGCCTCGATACTCATGAGCATCCCTTTTCGATGGAGTGTCGATTCAATTCAATGACACGGCAATCACGTCGTCAGGTTACCGTCGCCGCCTGTCACAGTAAATGTCGATCGGATCGACTCGCGACGACGTTCAAATTTCGTGGCCAAACACGCATCACCACAAACGGCAGGCAGACCGTGCACGATCCATCCGGCAGCCGATACTCCCACGACGCTCCCGATTTTCGCGACACCACCAGTCTGATTATCACCCTGGCGCGGGCCTTGCATCAGGTCGGCCAGCCACTGCTCTTCAGCAATTCCATGGTCGGCGAACGCATCCCAGGGTGAAGGCTGGGAGCTCAGCGGTTTAGAAACATTAAGCGAGGACCCGTCATGTTCGCGCATGCGGAGGGGTCTTCGCCGCGCCTGGCGGTTTCGGGCTTGGCGATACACCTTAAAAATTCAACGGCTACGCGCCAGCTCTCGCGCACGGCAACTTGAGTCTGCTCGCGACTGCCGGCCGCGTCACGATATCGGGCGTTTGGAGTATTTACCGGTGCCTTGCATCCCCAGTTTCCCTGGCTGGATTACTGCAACATGCCCCGCGCCACGACTCGTTCTGCCAACCGCGCCGCCAGCGCTACGAATTCATCCGCCCGCTTTGGGGCTTCGGCGAATGTCATTCGTTCGGCCACGCCACACATTCCCGGCGCATCGGGTATGGCCCGAACGCGCAAATCATCCAAATCGAAAACGCCGTAGACCACCGGTAGATTTGATTGCTCCAACCCGCGAACCTCCCGCTGCAGGTCGCTGGCGGTGACGGCGGCGTTGAGGTACGCCGTCATTTCCACGAGGGCTTTGGTATATCCGGGACATCGCGCCACGTCATTACCCGCAACTTGCCGAAGTGCTTTGGCCGCCCCCCGCACTGCGATCTGAATCCGATCGACAAGCGACCGCAAGCCATGGCTGAAGGCAATGTCGATATAGTCTTCGGGCGCCTCATAACCCGCCACTGCGGCGGTGACCGCCCCGCATCGGCTGTGTCCCAGCACGACGACCACCTTCAGGCTGTCGGCCAGGTGCCGTACGGCAAAGTCGATGCTGCCCACGCATTCTGTCCCCAGCACGTTCCCGGCGATGCGCACGACGAAGAGATGGTTGAACGATTGATCAAAGATCACTTCTGTCGGGACGCGCGCGTCCGAGCAACCCAGCACCAAGCCGAAGGGGGCTTGATTGTGCGACATTCCGGCCGCCAGCGGCAGCCCCAGCGACACGGGACAAACGGGAATCACAATGGGCTCGCACGCCGCTCCTCCCGACATTTGATCCTGCATGCGCGCCACAATACCAGCTAAACGCTCGTTTCCTTTTTGCAATTCCAGCAATGCGGCCGCCGCATCAGGAACGGGACACGACACCAGCCACTGAGATGGTTCGAAGCGGTAAATGAGATCCATTAAGTGTCTCGCAAGTAGGAACGTTTAGTCTCCGGTATTATCGTGTCGCCTTACGGCACGCGTCTCAACGGGAATCGCCCGATAGAGACGCAATAACCCCAATAATACCGCCATACCGAGGCTGACACCAAGGGCCAGACCGATCAACGTCGGCCAATGACCGAAGACTTCGCGCGTAGGAATCCAAAGCCATCGCCAGAGGAAGAGCACCACGATCGCAGCGGCGCTGAGGTAGGGGCCATAGGGCATCGCGTGCCGAGCCCGTGTCAACCACAACGTCATGGCCACGACAGTCCCGCCCACAGGGGCCAGCAGAAATACAAAAACCATCGGCTGCCAGCCCAGGAAGCTGCCAATCATCGCCATCAAAGTGACGTCACCAAAACCAAGCGCTTCCATTCCGAGCATCCACCGCGAAATCAGCCGGGCCAGCCAGGTGATTCCGCCGCCGGTCACCAGTCCTGCCACGCTGAAAACGAATCCGTGCCAATGCGGGTGCAGCTTGATCCATTGGGGAATGTATGCCCCATCAATCGGGTCGAGCTGATTCCAGTCAACCCAGACGTGCATGAGTTGCATATTGCCCAGGCATGTGGCAACACCTGTGCCGATGATGACTCCCGGGATCGTAATCTGGTCGGGAATGATATATTGATCGAAATCAATTGTTGCCGCCGCGACCAGCAGCGCGATCAAGACATAGTGATACAACAACCGCCATTGCGCCCAGTCAATCGACCCTCCTTCAGGGAGAGACTGACACTCGCCACCGATAACGGCCAGAACCAATCCGGCGAAGACCAGTCCCATGCCGAGAATGATTGCCGCTGCCGCGCCGCGCGACAAGGGTCGCGTGTCATGGCTTTCGCGCGACACCATTTTCATCATCCACCACACCACGAGACAGCCGGCGATCAGCCCGAGCGGTAAAAAGACCGCGACATGCACCCAAGCGGAGCCCTGTGTGACGAAGACGCGCATCCATTCGTGAGTTTTCAAAACCCAGGTCGGCAAGAGATCGTTTCCAGCCCCGGAGGGCAAAATCGAAGAAACGGTAAAATGCCAGACATCCTGATGGGGGCGGTGCCGTAACCGTCGCGCCCGACTCCCTACAGGGACATCCCAAGGCCACAATTCAGGCGGCGATTCCAATATGGCAGTCGGCAGCCGCTTTGTCCACGGGATGATTATGACACCGGACCTGATTTGCTTATAATCGGCGTTACTTGGCTGCTTATTTAATCTGCTCCGCCAGCGACCGGGGCCATGAAGATTGCATATTGGAATAGCGTTTGCGGACGACTGTCGCGTGTCCGTCATTTGGACTTTACTTTCAATCCCTCCGCGCTCAAGGAGAACACAATGACGATGGTGAGACGGTGCGTACTGCCCGGGCTGCTTTTGCTATTTTTTTGCAGGAATTTCGCCGTTGCCGAGGACTCGACAGCTGAACCGGCTCCTACGCCGACCGCCACAACACCCCCTGCAGCCCCGGCCGATCCCCGAGCAGATCCACCGCTTTTCAACAGGGCGAACAACGCCTGGATGCTCACTTCTTCAGCACTCGTGCTCATGATGACAGCACCTGGGCTGGCACTGTTTTACTGCGGGCTGGTCCGGAAGAAGAATGTGCTCGGCGTCATGATGCAATGCTTCTTTCTGATGGGACTACTTTCGGTCGTCTGGGCTCTGTGGGGCTACAGTCTGGCCTTCGCCCCCGACATTTTGGGAGGCTTCGTGGGGGGAACCGATTACATGTTCCTCAAGGGGGTTATTCCCTCATGGGATGCCGCCTCGAAAACGGCGACCGTGCCAATGTTTGATCCGTATGGCATTACGCGCTCGGTTCACATGGTTTATCAAATGATGTTCTTCATCATCACTCCGGCGCTCATCTGCGGCGCCTTTGCCGAGCGTATGAAATTCAGCACAATGGTGGTCTTCACCATCCTCTGGGCAACATTGGTATACTGCCCGATCGCGCACTGGGTCTGGTCCGATCAGGGATGGTTGAATGCGTTTTTTGTGCCACTCGGCGATCGAATTGCAGCCCCCTACCCTGCATTTGACTTTGCCGGCGGAACAGTGGTGCATATCAGCTCGGGGTTTTCGGCTCTCATCTGCGCCTTGCTGCTAGGCAAGCGCCTGGGGTATGGACATGAGCCGATGCCACCCCACAATCTGACCTATACGTGCATCGGTGCGGCGCTCTTGTGGGTGGGGTGGTTCGGCTTCAACGCCGGAAGTGCTCTGGAATCGAATGCACTGGCAGCCAACGCCTTTGTTGCCACACATCTCGCCGCCGCGGCGGGGACCGTAGCATGGGCGGGAATGGAATGGATCCAGCGCGGAAAACCCAGCATTTTGGGTGCCTGCTCAGGTGCCGTGGCGGGACTGGTGTGCATTACTCCGGCCTCAGGCTCGGTGAACCCCATCTCCGGAATGATCCTCGGCGCTTGTGCCGGAATCGTCTGCTATTTCGCCTGCAATCTCAAGTCCAAATTTGGCTATGACGACGCACTCGATGCCTTCGGTGTGCATGGAGTTGGCGGAACGTTGGGGGCGCTCCTTACCGGAGTCTTCGCGACTGCTGCGGTTGTTCCGGGAAGGACCGAGGCCGCTGGGCTCCTCGAAGGGAATGCGGGCCAAATGGTGAATCAGATTGTCGGCATCGGGGCCGCCATAGGACTTGCGGTTGCAGGAACCCTGATTCTTCTCAAAATTCTCGATGCCACGATGGGACTGCGCGTCAGCCAGCAGGACGAACTGCAAGGCCTCGATGTCAGCCAGCATGGGGAGGAAGGGTACATTTTCCTGTAGTAGGCGGAAGACTGTGGGGCGTCTATAATCGAATAGCGCCCCGTCATTTAATTCTCGGCTGATTGACCGTACCGGGCAGCATTGCTGGCGCGCCCATTTCTCTGGAGTAATTCATGAAAAAGATTGAAGCTGTGATTCGCCACTACAAGCTCGAAGATGTCAAGAACGCCCTGACCGGGGCGGGCGTCGACGGGATGACCGTCACTGAAGTCCGCGGTTTCGGACGGCAGCGCGGCCACAAGGAAATGTACCGCGGCGCCGAGTACACGGTCGATTTTCTCCCTAAGGTCAAGCTCGAAGTGGTTGTCCCCGACAAGACAGTGCGCGAAACGGTCGACACGATCATCCGCGTCGCCCGCACCGGACAGATCGGCGACGGCAAGATTTTCGTCACCGACCTGGCTGAGGTGATTCGCATCCGCACTGGCGAGACCGGCGAAGAAGCACTGTAATCCCCAGTCTACCGGTAGACGGAATGAACTGACGGGCACGGCAGTTGGCGACAGCCCCGTATCGCGATACGATACGGGTGCTGTGCGCCGAACTTGATCGGCGTGTTTCGCTCGTTCGTCACCCGCGCCGGGATTGGCAGCCTGTTGAAAAAGGAACCTGGCGCCCCGGGCGTGAAATTACTTTAAGTGTTTTTCCCGCCGCGCCCGGACTCAGAGCCCGTCCACTGTTTTCACCAGGTTTTTCGTCGAGTGATCAATTCACCAATCTCGTCCAGCGCACTTGCCCCCTCGGCAGGCGCATTGAGTGCGCGCCTGCAACAGCAGAAGGCACGCCTGCAGGCGCTGCGCGATCAGGCCCGCGAGCGATATGCCGGGGGAGCCCCAGGGCTGCAGGTGGCGGCCCTGATCTGCGAGATGACCGATCGTCTGATCTGCGCTCTGTTTGAAGAGGTTCTCGCGCCGCTTCCAGAGCCGGTACGCGGGCTGATCGCGCAACAGGTTGCCATCGTGGCCGTGGGGGGAACCGGTCGCGGCGAACTGGCTCCTTTTTCGGACGTCGACATTCTCTTTCTGCATCGACCTCATTGTGAAGAGCGTCTGGCCACCTGCATTTCGCAAACCGTGCGCGACTGCTGGGACGCCGGCCTCAAACTTGGTCACAGCGTGCGAACCCCGGCCGATGCCGTAGCCGCGGCCCGCGGCGATGTACAATTCGCAACCGCGCTGGTCGAGGCCCGGCTCTTGTGGGGCGACGAACGGCTGTTCAATGCGTTCAAATTGAAGTATCACAGGCAGGTCGTCCGTAACCGCTACCGGGAATTCTACCGCGACGTGTTCGCCGCCCGAGAGGCCGAGCGGGCACAATTCGGTGAAACCGAGCGCCAGCTCGAACCCGATGTCAAACGTTCGCCGGGAGGGCTCCGCGACATCCATCTCATCCGTTGGATCGGATTTGCCCGGTTCGGCACCAGCGACATTGATGTGCTCCGGCTCGAAGGCGCTCTGACTCGCGAAGACGCCCAGGCGCTTGTCGCTGCGCAAGAGTTTATTACACGAGTCCGTGTCGATCTGCACTTCGCCGCCGGCAAAGCTCAGGAACTTCTTTCCCGTGAAGAGCAACTGCGCCTTGCCGACCTGCATGGCGTCTCACCGACTGCCGGGCAGCGTCCGGTCGAGCGGTTCATGCAGACGTACTTTCGGCATTCCACGGCTGTCGCCGACATTTCCTCGCGATTTGTGGTTCGACACCGTCCCAACACATGGCCCACCCGGATCATGAAGTTTCTGGTGTCGCATCGCAGCAATCACATTTTTCGCGTCACGTCTGATGAAATCGACGTCGTGCCGCGCTTTCGCGGGCAAGTCTGCAGCACGCTCGAATCGCTCCTGCATCTCTACGAGCTCGCGGGACTGTACTCGGTTCAGCCGGCTTCAGAATTGGTAGAACTCATTCGCCAATCGTTGCCGAAACTCGCACGAGTCGTTTCGCCCGAGGCGTCACTGCTGTTTCTGGCGATTCTTCGCACCGGCCGGCAAACGGGCCGCCTGTTGCGGGAAATGTACAGCAGTGGCCTCTTAGAGCTGATTCTTCCTGAAATGGCGCACGCGCGGTGTTTGCTGCAATTCAACCAATACCACAGCTACACCGTCGACGAACACTCGTTACGGGCCGTTGAAGCGGCCGCGGGGTTTGACGCCGTCCCAGGATCATTGGGCATCGCGTACGGCCAGATTAAGCACAAAGATATCTTGCATCTGGCTCTGCTGCTGCACGATCTGGGGAAGGGTTTTGAAGAAGACCACAGCGATGTCGGTCGTGAGATTGCCAGAGCCGTCGCCGGCCGCCTTGAACTGTCCTCCAGCCAGACTGAGATGCTTGAATTTCTAGTTCACAAGCATCTGCTGATGGCGCATCTGGCCTTCCGCCGAGACCTTTCCGACGTCGAGATGCTGATGCGCTTCAGCCGCGACGTGGGGAGCCCGGAGCTGCTGCGGATGCTGTTTGTCCTCACCGCTGCCGACATGACAGCCGTCGGTCCCGGAACTTGGACGAATTGGAAGGCCGAACTGCTCGCCGATTTGTTCGATCGCGCCTTGCAGATTCTGTCGGGCGCACCTCCCAAATTTCGCGAGACCGAACGGATTCGGGAGATCGGCGATCAGGTGCGCAACTTACTCGAAGGCACGCTGCGAAATCAGCGCCAGGCGGGCGCCGAGCGTGCCCAACCGACAGCGATCGCCACAGAGCCGGCCTGGCACAGCGAACTTTTTGAATCGCTGCCACTGCATTACCTGACGGCCACTTCGACCGAGCAGATTGCCCGTGACATCATCGCCCTCCGCCAGCTCGCCAGCGCCGAAATCATCGTCCGCGGAAGCTATGACCCGGCAACCAATACCGTCGAATACCGCGTCATCACGCAAGACACAATCGGTTCGGGTTTGTTCAGCAAGGTCACCGGCGCCCTGGCATCGAAGGGACTTGAGATCTTGTCCGCAAACATCTGCACTACCACGTCAGGTATCGTCATCGATAGCTTTCGCGTTCACGATGGCGATCATACAGGTGGCGTTCCGGATTTCCGCCTGAAGGAGGTCGAACTCGCCATTGGCGACGTGCTCGCCGGACGAACGACTGTCGAGCACCTGTTCCTGCGACACCGCCGGCTGATGCCCGCCGAAACGATGCACAGGATTCGCGAACCGACACGCGTCGTCATCGACAATGATTCTACCGAACGGTTCACCATCATCGACGTCTTCGCCCATGACCTGCGGGGGCTCTTGTATACGATCGCTTCCGTCCTGCTCGAATTGGGCCTGTCGGTTTCGCTGGCGAAAATATCGACGCACCTCGACCAGGTTGTCGACGTATTCTACGTCACCGACCGTGAGGGAGGAAAATTGCAAGATGAGACCCGCCTCCAAAACATTCAGGAAGTTCTCGTGTCTCGCATCGAAGAACTCGAACGCCGCGG
>JAYTRB010000367.1:0-2175 GCA_043746425.1 Planctomycetia bacterium | reverse complement strand
CAGCGTCTGTTTTATGTCGGTACTCGCTCGAGTTCTTCGGCCGCCGAGTCGTTCGTTTTCACGAGACTCAATAGCCCGCGCCAGCCACGTCGGCGCTTCGGTTTCAACGCAACGCGAATTGCCAGGCCCCGGTTCCAAGGGTATTATCCGATGGTTGATGGGCCAGAACGCGAGTCGACAGACGCTCAGCCGGGCGAACCGACGGCGGAGACGACTTTGCAGGTCACGCCAGCAAGGCGACTTGGTCGGTACGAGTTGCGCGAATCGATTGGACGAGGTGGAATGGGCGAGGTCTTCGCTGCCCTCGACACCTTTGACGGCAAAACCGTTGCCGTGAAACTGCTGCCGCCGGCGTACGCCGATGATCCGTTGCGGCGTAAACGTTTTTTGCGAGAAGCGCAGACCGCGGCGATGATCCAGGGGCCGCACATTATTCCCGTTACCGGGCTGTTTGAAGAGGGCGAGGCACTCTATCTCGTGATGGAGTACATTCGCGGAGGGAGCCTGCAGCCGCGGATTCGACACACTTTAAACCGCGACATCGGCTCGATTATTTCCATCGCCCGCCAGGTCGCGCAGGGGCTCGCGATCGCACACGCCGCGGGAATCATTCACCGCGACATCAAACCGTCGAATATTCTGCTCGATGAGCGCGGCGAAACGGCGTGGATTACAGACTTCGGCCTGGCGGCACTCGACTCAGGCGAGCCCTTGACGACTACGGGCCATCAGATGGGGACACCGGCGTACATGTCTCCCGAGCAGGTGCGTGGCGAAGCGCTCGATCATCGCACCGATCTGTTCAGCCTGGGGTGCGTCATGTACGCAATGGTTACAGGCCACTCCCCGTTTCATGCCGAGAATGTCGTGGCGACCTCGTGGCGCATTACGAATCACGTGCCCCCCAATCTCTGCACGCTCGACAGTCGAATTCCACCTGCATTTGCAGCGATTGTCGAACGCCTCTTGCGAAAGTCGCCGGGTGAACGCTTCTCTTCGGCCCAGGATGTCGATCGGGCGCTCGCCGAATGTTTGTCGAGCGATGCCATTCCCGAGCACATACTTGGCACCGATTCACTGGCCGACCAGCCCACAGTCGCACTGCGCCCCCGTAAGCAACGTCGGGCAATCGTTCTGGCGGCACTCGTCGTTCTGGCCATGGGCAGCCTGATCTGGTCGCTGGTGACGCCCTTGGGATTCGATCGAAAACCAGTTAACGGTGGAGGCAGACAAGCTGACGGCGAATTGCCTGAACCGGGTTCGAACGCTGCCGACGTGAATTCCGCAGAGACGGCACACGAAGGACCCGAGAAAGAGGCCGCACTCGCCGCCCACGAGCCGAAGGAATGGATTGTCGCCAAAGAAGGCGCGGCCGATTTTCAGAATTTGACTGACGCGTTGGCAGCTGCTGGCCCCCATGATCGAATCGAGGTGCGCGATGCCGCGACCTACGACGGCCCGCTCGTCATCTCTGACCCGTATCGTCTGGAGGGGGTTCAGTTAATCGCCCGTCAGGGGGCCGTCATCCGCTGTTCAAATGCAAGTGGACGGCTGGCAACGCTTTCAATTCAAGGAACTCGCCACGTTCAAATTGAGGGATTCACAATCGAAGGGGGATACGAGCTTCATACGGTCTCGATGAGCGGTGACGTGGCAGGAACAAAATTGGTTGATCTCTCGCTTGTGCAACCACCGAACTCGCTGTGGGCTAATCTGCTTTTGGCCCGTGAATGCCGCGGAACGGCCGCAGAGCCATTGATCGTTCGTTCGTGCCGCATCAATTCCCCGAAATTCGGCGTGTTCGTGGGCCGAGATGACATTCCAGAAGCGGTCGAGGTCGCCCATCTTCTGATTGACGGAAATTCGTTCGCCGGTCCGGGGACGCATATTGAAATCACACACTCGGCGCGACACGTCCGCATCGAGCACAATCGCTTTCAGGAAGGGTACGGCGTGCGGCTGCGACTGGCAGGGGTTCCTTCCAGCAGCAAGATCAGCCTGGTCAATAACACGTTTTTCGAAAATGAGAGCTGGTTGTCGTTCGGTTCCGATCGGGAAGATTATGACGGAATGCTGGCCAATAATCTGATTGTCGCCTGTCGGTCGAAGGTCTGGTCCGCCGAGTTCGAACGGCGATCGGCCCGGTGGGAACTCTTCAATAATATTTGCGAAGAC
>JAYTRB010000366.1:0-4658 GCA_043746425.1 Planctomycetia bacterium | reverse complement strand
ACGTGCGTGCATAACCGTTCCACAATTTCCAGAACGTGCGACGTCAGAAAGACCGTCGACCCGCGGGCCACATACCCTGCGAGCAGATCGCGAATCACGCGCGAGGTTACGGCGTCAACTCCCTCGAACGGCTCGTCGAGAAACAGGAGATCGGGATTGGGGAGCAGCGCCGCGGCCATCGCGAGTTTTTTTTTCATGCCGTGCGAGTATTCGAGCGTCAGCTTCTTTTCTTCGTCCTGCAGCCCCAGCAGCGAAAGCAACTCGTCGGAACGGCTGCGAATGGTTTCACGCGGCATCAGGTGGATGCGGCCGACGAACGTGAGGTACTCGCGTGCCGTCAGGTTGTCGAGCAGGGCTAAATCTTCGGGAATGACCCCGACGTGGCGTTTTGCATCGAGTGACTCGCGCGAATCAAGCATGTTGCGCCCCAACACGCAAATCTGTCCGCCGGAAGGAGCGAGCAGTCCCGTCAGCATCTTGATCGTCGTCGATTTTCCCGCGCCATTGGGCCCCAGAAATCCGTAAAACGTTCCGCGTTCAACGGCCAGGTCGATGCCATTCACCGCGCAAAAGTCGTTGAAATGCCGGGTCAACTGGTGGGTTTCGATTGCCAGAGTCATGGGTCTTATCCGCAGGAGCAATTCTTCGGTCGTCGCGAATACGATAACACAGGCCGCCAAACCCGGCTACCGGCCTGTCGAAAACAAGAATGGAATGCCGTTGAGTGGTCTTCAGTGGCCGAAATTCGCGGTCGATCGAATCCGGCGACAGACTACCTGATGAGCGTTACTTCGACAGACTTCGTCTCTCCTTCGACGAGAGGCACGCCTTTCCTGACGGTCAGATAACCTTGGGCAGTGAAGGTAGACCGAACTTCCTCGTCGCGCAGTATCGAATAAATGAATTTACGAGCAGCCCCGATTTTTCTCATGGCAGTTTCTGGTTGTCGAAACACCATGCCTGCCTTGGGCACCTCGGGTTTCCTGGAATACCGGGCCACGATGGTAAGATCGCCAGGAACCAAGGGCGATGAGTTGACGCGAAACGTTACGCTTGTTTCACGATAGCGGTAAATTCGCAGGTCGCGCAGATCGGCGTCGAACCTGTCAAGACAATGCGATTTCTGCCGGCGTTGGCGATTCGTCGGCGTTCACGGAATGCAGTGCAGCGACAGCGAGCATTGCCGTCATATGATTTCTGCACGGGGCTGTTCAATTCCGTCCGCTCCCGAAAAGCGCCGTGCGATTGGCTTCATTGAGCAGGGGAGCCTGAAGGCGGCAAGGATCGCCGATGTCCTTGAAAAGCAGGTCGCCATGGCCAAGCAGTTTTTCGGCGCCGGCCTGGTTCAGCAGCATCCGCGATTCGATGGCCTTTCCCATTTTCAAGCCCACCCGCGCGGGCATATTTGAGTCCAGCGCGCCCTTAATCGTGTCGCGACTGGGCTCTTGAGTCGCGAGAATCAGATGGATTCCCGCGGCCCGGGCCTTGGCTCCCAGACGGCAAATCTGTTCTTCGATTAATTTGCGCTCGACGCGATTGCGACTGATGAGATCGCGGTATTCGTCGCAGACGCAGACGATGCGCGGCAGCGGCTTTTCCGACTCTTCAACCAGTTGCTGAAACGAATCGGCCCCGTCGAACATCTGATAGCGGCGATCCATTTCTTCAGCCAGTTCGGCAAGAGCGGCAGCCGCCGGCTGCTCATCGGGAAAGACGAGGGGTTGCCACAGAAATGGGGAATCTCGCAGGGCGTGAAACGCGTTTCGCTTTGGATCGATCACCAGTAAGCGCAGTGTCTGGGGGGTATTCGTGGCGATTAACCCGGCGACGGCCAGCCGCAGCCACTCGCTCTTGCCGCTGCCGGTTGTCCCGGCGACGAGCAAATGCGCGTGCTCGGGCTTTGCCAGGTCAGCACAGACGAGCTGCTGATAGAGATCGACCCCCACGGGGACGCGCGACCCTCCCAGTTTTCCTTCGGGACGAGTCAGTTCCGATTGAACATCGTCGAACCAGACGTTCTGCCTGTCGGGTCGTTGCACATCAATGACCAGCCGTCCCTCGTCGAGTGCGATGAACGGTTCGGCCGCGAGCTGCAAACGGACTTGCAGCTCGCGCGCGAGCCGACTGACGGCACTGATTTTTGTGCCACGTCCGGGCGTAATTGGAAAACGCAAAAACGACGGCCCAATGATCGGTGGATCGAGTGAAACATTCACGCCATACTCGGTCCAGGCAGCGACCAGCTTTTGGCCGAGATCCAGATGCTCCTTCGACGGGCTGGCGGTGGCGGCCCGGGAAATTACCCGTGCGTTCAAAAATGGCAGCATGATGGCGGGATTTTCAGCCCGATCGGCGGGAGTCGCCGCTGACGGCGCCGCAACTCCCGCCAGCTTGCCGATCAGTTCGATGAGCCGCATCCTGACTGAAGCCAACTCCACGGAGGTGAAGAGCCGTTCATGTCGATCGGGGCGAAAGCTGACGAGGGCCAGTATTCCGGGTTGTGTACCAACAGATGCGCTCGACTCAATGCAAGCGCGCGACGCTTCTGACGCCGACAGCATCAAATGATAAAGGCAAGCCTGGCCGAGGTCTGCCGCAGGAGAAGTCTGCCCCGATTTGAGTTCGATTGCACACCACATGCCGGTATCGGCAAGCCGCACGACCGCGTCGGCAATTCCGACGAGACGCACGCTGTCTGACCAGCCCGGCTCGCGCAATTCGCACGTCAGTGGCTCTTCGGTGGTCAACACTTCGGCAAGTGTCTGCCACGGAACAGCCAGCGGCCCACGCCGCGACGCACGTTGGGGGCGCAGCGCCCAACTCAGTTCGGCCAGCCAGTGACAGGCTGCCTCCATTGCCTTCCAGAAATCGAAGACCTGAGTCGCCGCATCATGCAGCGCTGCCCGCCGGCTTGTCAGCCGCGGGCCGACAAACTGCGTGTAGAGGTCAGCGACGAGCGACTGCTTCCACAGGTCGAGGTCGGCATCGAGCTCGGCCAGTTTTGTGATCGGACTTGAGTGTGAACCATCACCAACGAGAAGTCCCAATCCCTCGTGAAACCATTTTCCCAGCACGACCGTCGAAGGCGCTCCATCTCCCCGACCGCTCGCCCCAGCTGCCAGATAAAGCGCTCTTCTAACCTGGCTCACGGTGATCGTAACGGGCATAAACGTCGCCTCCGCAATCGCTCTGGCAGCAGGTTGAAAAAGGAGAGAGTCGCCTCACGGAAGTACAATGTCTTCGGGAGTATTTGGCTCTCGCATTGAGCCAGTTTTCTGTCTAAAACGCGGCTAATGCGAGCCGGCTGACGACGATTCGGTCGCCTCGACCGGGCGAAACAGCAGATACGGCGGCTGACCCAACAAACTAAAGTGAGCCGCATGTCTTTGTACGATTGCCGTCACGTCTTCGACGGGGCGCCGCAGTGCCTGGGCGGCCTGTTGCAGCGGCAGCATCGGATTCTTTTCCAGCAACTCATTGAGGGCTTCGACGTCGCGCGCGTCGGTCGAGTTCACATTGGCGGTTGAGTCGCCGAGAACGAGATCAACCATGTCGCTCAACCCCCGCGTCAAATGCAACTGCAGCCATTGGCCGACCGTCTGCGCCTCGACACCTTCTCCCTGGCAGGTCAAATCCCCCGATTTCGCGTCCGAAAGCAAGGATCGCAGCGCGTCAAGTGCCGCCAGTGCCTCGGCCGACGGATGATTGATGACGACTCCCGGCTGTTGTTCGAGTTCTGCGAGAAGCTGATGCGTTTTCCTGGCACTCGGAGAAAGCGGCACGCGGGCATCCCTCACGAGCACCAGGCGCTGCAATCGCTGCAGCGACAATTGCTTTTTCAGCCGTTTCAGCAGTGCCGAAAGACTATTCATATTCGACTGCGTGCAGACGGTAAGACCAGTGCGGCCCTTCGAGGATTCAAGAATCAAAGCCACGTCGGGAAGCAGTTCGTCGCGGGCGAACTTTGCCGCAGGGGTAATAAGTTTGACGAGCAGCGGTAAACCGTGCTCCAGGATTTCTTTGGTTTGCTCGGCGGAGTTGACCGCGAGTTTCTGTTCGAAGGTCGCTTGCCATTTTTCTTCGAGAAATGTTGCAACAGCCGCACTGTGAGAGGGCGCGGATGCGACATCCAGAACCGGCGCGTTCATTTGATCTGCGGCCGCTCCGGCGATTCGCGATTCAAACCTTTCCGCACACAGGCTAAGCAACTTGCGCGGCGAGATTCCATTTGGGAACAACCCTTCAAATTCGCGCGGCTCAAGCGGCCAGCAGGCGAAGGGACGAGGTGTTGGGAAGACGGCATTTGCGGCATCGGCGAGCCGTTTGGTAATCAAATGCTCGGCCTGCGCTCGATTCAGTGGATCGAGAGAATACGCGCCGAGCGAAATCATTCGATCATAGTCGGCGGCCCGCGCATGGTCCTTAAATTCTGTATAGAACGCCGACTGTACGCACGAAACCAAGAGCACGTTCGTTGTGCTATCGTGCAGGCTGCTGATCAATTGCCCGTACGAAAACAAGGCGTCGCGATCTCCAGGCGCCATCTGCAACGCCTCGACCTGATCGAAGCTGAGCACGATGGGCAGACCATTGCCGGCCAGGTGACACAACATGAGCACGACCTGCCGCGACCGTTCTTCAAGCTCTTCGTCGCTCCC
>JAYTRB010000365.1:0-2532 GCA_043746425.1 Planctomycetia bacterium | reverse complement strand
TTGACGGCGGCCACATTTTGTACTGCCTGATCGGCCGCCGGGCACATGTTGTGGCGCGGGGGCTGTTCTGGCTGGCTGCGGGAACGGTCATCTACAGCACCTTGTTCGGCGACGGTTCATACGCCAGCTGGTGGCTGATGCTGTTTTTAATTTGGATCTTCGGAACGCGCCATCCCCCGACGGCCAACGACCGCGTGCCGCTCGGACCGTTTCGCGTGGTTCTCGGCTGGCTGACGTTACTCTTCGTATTCATCGGGCTGACTCCGACGCCGATGTACGAGATTCAGATGAAGCCCAAACCCCGAACGCCGATTCATCACCAGCTGAACGAAAAGAATCGGACCTGAGACGGAGCGCTAGAGCGTGCCGTTCTCGTCTGAGCTGCCTTTTGCCTCTCATTGCGGTGCCGTCCTGAACTGTCAGTTTGTGGTACCCAGGGCTCAGTATAAGTCGAGGGCCTTCACCCAACGTGTCGTCGCCGCGCGGCACGCATCACCGTCTGGCGGAAGTTCCAGCGGACGGCCGCGGCCATCAAGAATCAGGCCGATGGCGCCCCCCCGAATTTCCCGTTCGACTTTCTTGCCCGGTCCGCCGCCCAAATCGAAATGCCGGGTCGGTTCGACGACGGCTTGTGCGGTTTCGCCTTCTCCCAGTGAAAACCGCTTCAGGTCGCCGAATCGCATCGTTCCTGTTTCATTCAATGCTTTTCCCGAGATTCGATACGAAAAACATGACGTGCCGGGCTTGGCAATTCCTCGCGCCGCGACACAGGTTCCCAGATAGACGAGGCAGTCTTTCTCGAACACTTCGAGGGCCGCCCGGGGATGCACCTCAGCGAGCACACCCAGGTGCGGCATCATGAAGATGCTGTCTTTGGCCAGCGCCGTGAACCCCTCGGGTTCAAAGGCATCGATGAGCATGGCGACCGTCTGCTGCATCCGCGGAGCGTGCGACAGAACGCCCCCCGAGGCAATTAACAGGTCGAGCCGCATGTTATCGACAAGGCTTTGGCCACCGGCTTGCTGATGAAACATATCGCCCACAGAGCGCTGCTGTTGAACGCCTTTGAGAGTCGCGGCGAATTCCTTGTGTTGCACATACGCCAGGCGCAGTGCCTCGCGCGCGACAGCCTGCTCGAAAACCAGATCCTCGAGCGTCTGGGGAATCGTCGTCGGGCGAATCATTTTATTCTTGACCCGATTTCGCAGCTCGCGCTCGTCCATCTTGAAATGTACCCATCGCAGAATATTGGACAGTGTCGCCTCGGCGCAGACGTTCGAAATCGAGTAGCTCATTCCCAGATTGGCGCTCACTGTGCGGTTGAAGGCCCCCTTGAAAACGCTGAAAACGTCGGTCGTCGCTCCGCCGATGTCGACTCCCACGACATTGATCTGCTGTTTACGGGCGATTGTCTGCAGAATATTGCCGACAGCGCCCGGCGTGGGCATGATGGGCGCATCGGCCCAGCAGATCAGCTTATCGTATCCCGGGGCGTGAGCCATAACATGTTCGAGGAACAGGTCATGAATCTGATCGCGGGCAGGCCCCAGGTTCTCGCGCTCGAGAACGGGCCGCAGATTATCGACGACCGTCAGCGCCCCATGGTCGCCGAAAGTTGCCCGGACGATCGGGGCGGCTTCCTTGTTGCCGGCATAGATGACGGGCATTTGGTAGTCACCGCCGAAGCGGGGCTGCGGTTTTGCGGGTGCGATTCGTTCGGCGATCTGCACCACCTGTTTGATGTTGCCACCATCGGTGCCGCCTGCGATCAGAATCATATCGGGCCGCAGCTCACGGATTCTCTGAATCTGTTCGTGCGGGCGGCGTTTGTCGTTGGCAGCCAGAACTTCCATGACGATCGCCCCGGCCCCCAGCGCGGCGCGCTTGGCGCTCGCGGCGGTCATCTCTTTCACTACGCCGGCGACGACCATTTGCAGGCCGCCCCCCGCGCTGGAAGTTGAAATGTAGATGTCGCAGCCGACGTGGCCTTCGGCGGGGCGAATGATCTGGCCCTGGTCATCGATCAACCGCCGGCCGGCCAGCTCCTGAAGCTCGGTGAGCGCATTTGTCACTCCGATCGTAACGTCGGCAACCGGTTCTTCGACCGTTGTGGGGGCCTCGCCGCGAAACGTCTGGTGGTAGTGGCCATCGATCTTCTCAATGAGAATGGCCTTCGTCGTCGTGCTCCCGCAGTCGGTGGCGACGATGACGTTGATCTTGTCGGGATCGAGCCGTTGCAAATCCGCGCGGTTCACCGTGTTTGTTCCCGCTGCCAGAGCTACTGTCTCATCGAATTGCGTTTAATTTTCCGTTGAACTGCCGAGGCTGATTTATGTCCGAGAGTCAGTTTGCAGCACGCGCATCCAAACTGCCTTGAGATACTCGGTCTCGGGGCAATCGGAAGCGACCGGGTGGTCGGCCGCGGCACCGGTTTTGGCCAGAATCTGCAGGCTGCGGCCCGACGAACTGGAAGCGTTTCCTTCACGTGCAGCCGATTTGCCCGCTTGCCGGGCGGCCGTGCAGAGAAGGCGC
>JAYTRB010000364.1:0-9246 GCA_043746425.1 Planctomycetia bacterium | reverse complement strand
CAATCCTGGCGAAACTTGCCACCCGATGCATTGCGAACAGCCCGGCTGCCATGGAGCAGCCGGGCTGTCGTATTGATTCCCAGTTCGCCGGATGGCCTTCTCTGAATGAGATGCCGGGGCGACTCACGCCGCGCGCCGGACGGGTGCCGCTGGTTCGACGTCCTGAATCCTCAGAGTCACGTCGCGCTTCTCGGCCTCATAGTGCTTCCGTTCCTGACGACGCCACCAGCTCAAGCCGAACATTCCGGCAATTCCGCTCACAAGACCAATCAATGCGCCGATTGTCATTTGTGACGCCTGGGCCGGTGCCGTGGCCGGAGCATCGATCTCGGCCAAAGGCTCAATTTCGTAGTCGACAGCACCGGATTCTGAAGTGCCGGTCTCGAGCGCACTGGTTTGGGCGGCAGCTGACTTGGCTTCTCCGACACTCGCAGTCGCCATTAAGGCTGAAGCCGCAGGTCCGTCTTTGGATTCCGTCGAAGCGGCCGAAGTTGTGGCGTACTCGGCTTTGCCATTCAGCGGCGCTTGATCGAGAAGCGAGCCTCGGCCCTCGGCCGTTACGACGCTGGCGTCGGCGCTGCGTAGGGTCGTCGCGACTGGGGCGTCGTCCAACCCGGAAATTGCGCCAGCGTGTTGGCTATCGGATTCATCCGAAGCGAAACGCGGCGTGGTCTTCCGAGCCAATTGGGGGTCGACGGCCGTCAATATTGAAGCCGCTGGTGGCGTGGAAATCTTTCGTGTCGCCGACAAACCGCGACCGGCAGGCTTCCGTTCTCCCGAACGCCGGTAAGCCTTCGGTTCAACTCCCGCAGTCAATCGCTGCGCGTGACCTTCACGCATATCGGCCGCCTTCTGGACCACGGCCTGGTCGAAACCATCGCCCGCAGGCGAAATGCTCGCTCCTGAGGAATTCATCAACATGGCAATGAATTCGGAGGGACGTTCTTCGCCCCGCTTATAGACCGCCTGGTGCGACTTCTCAAGTTCAGCAGCGATTGAAGCCAGTCGCAGGGCCTCTTCCGGGTAGCCATTCTTATACATCTGCTGCGCATTTTGCATCAAGCGATCGGCGCGCCGTCGATCGTAATTCGAGGTTGCTACTTCACCACCGTTTTCGCTCTGCCATTCGGTCTTCGCCGGGTTAATGACAGGACGGGTTGGTTCACTTGATTTCTGCGAACGATTGGCGATCTGCGGCGGCGACCCCTGGCGGGTGCCGGCCGTTTGCCGGATGGCCCCCCCCTCGGCTGACCTTTTGGCGGCAATGGTGTTCGCCAGGTTTGGCTTGGACGACCCGCTGGCGCCGGGACGTTTCGACTGCGCCGCAAGGACCGCGCCTGCCGGTGAAGCGGCGGGCGTTTGCCCCGCAGGCGCTGCAGGATTGATCGCCGGCCGTGCGGCAGTCCCGCCAGCGATTGGCCGGGCTTGAGTCGCCGCGGCGGGAGCGCCCTGAGGTTTGGCAACCCCGTTTTTCTGAGCGACCGCGACGGCCGCCGGAGTTTGGGACAGGTCATCTCGATCGGAGATGCGTACCCGGCCGGGAGGGTCTTTCGCGGCCACCTGTCGGGAAGTCGATTTGCCGACATCCTTCGATTTTGCCTTGGACGAACGCGCGATCTGCTGACTCGCCTTGGCCGGCCCGTGTGTGTCTGACACGGTCGTGGTGCTGCATCCGCTATACAAAATACTAGTGGCTCCCAGGCAGGCCAGCCCTGCCCCGGCGATCCAGTCGCGTGTTCGTCGATATTCTGGCGATCCGATCATGACAGTTCTCCCCTCCTAGGAACGGGCTTACGGGAAGGCCCTTGCTAGTTTCATCGACAAAAGGGGAGAAGCCACATTAAGCGATTATCCCTCCTCGCGCAGTTCGCGCGATGTTGCCAAGTCTCCCATCTATTCCGGATTGCCGGTGGCCTCATGGGGAGGGCGCTAATCGTCGAGGCAGACTAACTCGACAGGGAGAGGTTCCGCTGGAGACTCTTGTGAAAATGGCGTCAGGACCCGCACAATCTGACCGCCGCTCTCATAAAGGTCTGTTCCCTTGAAGCGGCACCATTTCAGTCGGACTTGTGCGCGGACAAGTTGGTTATCTGCGGTTTCAAAAGTCACGAGCACGAGGCGATGGGGCATCGGGTTGCGGTGGGCAATGCCGATGCCGTGACGCGAGAGATCCTTCACTTCCACGGCCAATGGGCTGCCCGCAAGAGGCCGGCCAGAAATGTCGAGTGGCACGAGTTCAGCCGGCAGATCGCAAGACAGGCGGTGCTCGCGACGGCGGTCGGCGACCGTCGAGGCGGGTCGCCAACTGGCCGTCAACTCGCGCACGAGCGCGGCAATGTGGCCGTTGCCACGACCGGCCCCAGGAATCGACTCGGCGCAGGGCGCTGCGTAAGCGGCATCAATCACTGATGCCAGCGCTGTGGCTGTCATGATCATTACCATTGGGAAGGCGGGTGCGAGCGCGAACGGCTCATGCCGGTGCAGAACTGCAAAGGGCCGGCTTAAATAGCTACCTTACGATAGGCCAGTGGTCAAATCGGCATGGCGTCGGTGGGCGCTTGTCATTCCCGGAATTCTGACCACAAATGTGGTTCCCCGATCGGCCTGGGACGAGAATGTAATCGTCCCGGCGTGCGCTTCAACGATGCTTTTGCAAATGGCCAGGCCCAGTCCGTTGCCGCCAGAAGAGCGGGAGCGGGCTCTATCGACGCGGAAAAACCGTTCGAAAATCTGCGGTTGATCCTCTTCCGGGATCCCGCATCCGCTGTCGGCGACCGTAAGAATGGCATCGCTGGTGTCGGTGGCCAGCGAGATGTGAATCGTGCCCGACTCTGGCGTATGACGCAGTGCATTTGTCAGCAGATTGGCGAGGACTCGCGACAGAAAAACAGGGTCTCCCTGCACCATTACCGAGGCAGCCGGAATCGTCGTTTCGAGAATGACATGGCTCTGCCGGGCGTCATCGCGGTACAAGAGCGACACTTCATCGACGAGTTCGTTGAGGTTTGTGGGTTGCAACGACAGGGCCAGATGACCGGCATCGGCCCGGGCCAGAGTCAGCAGTCCGTCGAGCAATGAACGCATTCGGCCTGAGGCGCGCCGGCACGTTTCGAGGGCTTCGCGATATTCATCAACCGTGCGCGGCCGTTTGAGCGCCAGTTCGATCTGCGTATGCAGCAGGGCCACTGGCGTTCGAAGTTCGTGCGACGCATCGGCGGTAAACCGCGCCTGGCGGGCGAACGCGCGTTCCAACCGCGAGAACATCTCGTTGAGCACCTGGGCCAGACCGATCAGTTCGGCGTCGAGCTGCGCCGTGTCGATTCGGCCAGCCAGATTGGTGGCAGAGATCGCTCCGGCGGTGTCCGCGATGCGTTCGATGGGGCGCACGATTCCACGTGAGATGCCCCAGCCGCCGGCCAGCCCAATGGCCAGTGCCAGGCTGCCCGTTCCCGCGAGTCGCCAGCCGAAACTCGATAGCTCGGCGAATTCTCGCCCGATCGGAATTCCCACAAGAATGACGGTTGCATGCGGGCCGCGCTTCAGGGCCTCACGCGCCAGGCCCCGCTGACGGTGAATAACTTCTGTCGTCACAGAATCACGATCGACGGGAACAGCCACGGACGCCGTTTCAGACGCTGAGGGCGATGTTTTAAGCAGGCTGCCATTGCGACGCCAGACGACGAAATACGCCTCGTCCTCAGGCAGGTCGTCGTTGGGCGGTACGAGGGACGGAGGAAGTCCCAGGTCGGCCAGAACGCGCTCATGCATTTGCGCCGGGGAGGGCCGATTGCGGTCCCTCTCGGAATTTCCGGGATCCGCTGGGGAAGGTGGCACAGGCCCGTCGGGTCGGGGCCCGCGCCGCTGGCCGGCGGGCCGCAGACTTTCCAATCGCTGCTGCTGTTCGGGGGTAAGAATGCGATTTAACCGGGCGCGCGCGTCGGCATCCAGTGCTTCGATTTGCTGTCGCTGTTCGGGGGTGAGCGACGACCCGCCGCGGCCGAACGGCGGGAGGCCGAACGGCAGGGCGCCGGGCTCGTCGAATTCCGGCGGGGGAAGCCTTCTTAAGGTCGCGTCGATGTATTCGACGGCACCAGTCAATTGCTCATCAATTTTCTGCAATCGCAGTCGCCGAATCTGTACGTAGAGCAACACGGCAAAGCCGGTGATGACCGCGACCAATACGGCTGCGTACCAGGCCAGCAGTCGCCAGCGCATCGACCGGGCAAGCCGTTGAAGAAGTGGATGGGCGCCGAGCGGCCTCTGGCCTTCGCCGGGAGTTGGCAATGTTCGGTCGGAGCCAGTCCTCGAATTTAATGGGCTCTTAACCATCAATGATGTATCCCAGACCCCGACGGGTTTGAATCAATTCTCTGCCCAGCTTTCGGCGGATGTTGGCGATATGAACTTCGACGAGATTCGAGAGTGTGTCTGAATTTTCGTCGAAGAGATGGTCATAAATTTCAGTGCGGGTCACGATCTCGCCCCGTTTGAGCGCCAGCAGCTCGACGAGACCATACTCGCGGGCCGTGAGGGGCACGAGGCGTGTCGCCAGCGTGACTGTGCGATTCCGCGTATCGACGACCAGAGAGCCAATCGTAATGGTCGCGGTGGCTTTGCCTTTCGCCCGGCGGACCAGGGCTCGCAGGCGTGCAAAAAGTTCTGAAAGATCGAAGGGCTTGATGAGGTAATCGTCGGCGCCGGCATCGAGACCGTGGACGCGATCGTCAATGGCGTCACGCGCCGTGAGAATCAGAACCGGGGTCGTCTTCTGCTGCCGCAGCCGATCGAGCACCTCGAACCCGCTGAGACGGGGAAGCATCAGATCAAGGACAATGGCGTCATACGTCCAGGTTGTGGCCTTGAAGAGCGCCTCTTGGCCGTCGGCCGCTTCGTCGACGGCGTAGGCCTCTTCACGCAGCGCCCGGGCAATCACGCGGAGCAACTCCGGTTCATCTTCGACCACGAGCACACGCATGGTTTCGATTCGGACGTCGCCGTCCGCCAGACAAAACACCCGATACTGTTCAGCAGAAAAATACGCCGCGCACCACTGTAGAGCTTTCGGTGAATACTCGCCACTCGCGGCAGCGGCACACTTCGTAACGGCCGGGGACTGCCAGTCTGCCGGCGACGACTGGCAGTCGCATGATGTGCCGCACTCCGGCTGTTTTGAGTCAGCCGGAGTGCCATCCCGCATTTGCTGCCGCTTTGGTTATTCCTCATCTCGCACAGGGCGGTCGGGGCGACCGGGGCCGCGCTCACGTGGCCCGCGGTCGGCGCCTCCGGGCCGGCCATTGCGGTCAATATCGCGCGGGGGAGGCCCGCCCGGACCACGGGAGTGCATGTTTTCGATTTCCCGCTTTTGCTCGGCAGTAAGAATTCTATCCAGCCTGGCACGGACATCGGCATCCAGCTCGTGCAGTTGTTGGTGCTGCTCATCGGTCAGGCGAAGTTCGTCGAGAATGTGCGGCGGCAGTACTGATCGCGGCAAGCCGCCCGGCCGACCGGGACCACGACCGGCCTCATCTCCGCCCGGTCCGTGGGGACCACCCGGCCCATCATCATGCGGACCTGGATGCCGGCGCTCGTCGCGGCCGCCGCGCGGAGGCCCATCGCGCTCGGGGCCGCGGGGTGCACGCTCGCCCGAACTGGCGCGACCCAGACCGCGTGCCGGAGGCCGGCCGGGGCCACCTGCCGGATGCATCTCATCTTCGTCGAGCTTGCCATCGCCGTTCTTATCGAGTTTTTTGAGCGACTCGCTGGCCGCCGCGATCTCTTCGGCAGAGAGAACACCGTCATGATCTTTGTCGAGCGCTTCGCACAGGGGGCTGGGCGGAGGTGGCGGGGGACCGTCTTCCCGTCGCTGAGGGCCGCCCGGACCAGGCCGCCGGGGCGGCTGAGCATTCGTCGTCGCCAGCAGTAAAAACAGGGCTCCGAGACTGAACGTTGCACAGACTAAACGTCGCATGATGTGACTCCCTTTGTTGATAGTTGCCCGGGTGGCTTCGCCGGCAGATAAACCCGACGATTTCCCGACCGATGGTTCAACTGTAGCGAGCGCTACCTGAAGAGAAGATGAAGGAACGCGTTTTTTTTGAGACTTCCTTTTTTTGCGATCATCGCGCTGATTCCCACCACAAAAGGCTTCTCGTGCGTTCCCCCTTTTTTTGTGGAATGTGCTATGGTTATACCACCGACTTCACATTCCCCACCGTTCAGCAGCCACTGCCGCCCCGTATGACCGATACAACCGAAATGTACAGCTTGGCCCTTCTGGAAGTCGGCAATTTGACGCCGGCCCTGCTGGTGGCCGATTTGTGCGTCAAGGCGGCGGGGGTGCATTTGATGGGAATCGAGAGCACTGACGGTCCCGAACAGTGCATCAAACTGGCCGGGACAACAGCCGCCGTCACACATGCTGCCGAGGCAGGCCGGGCTCTGGCCGAGAAAATGGGAAGCACCGGGCTGATTTCAATTCTGGCGGCCCCACTGGCAGTCGTGCGGCAGCTTGCCGATCCGAAACCCGTCTTTAGTCCCATGCTGGGGCTTTACGACTATCGAATTCCGAGAGAGAAACACATGAGCACTTCTGACGCCATTGGACTATTAGAAACTCAGGGGCTGGTTGCCGCCCTGCATGCCACCGACGACATGCTCAAGTCGTCGAATGTGTCGCTGGTAGGGAAGGAAAAAATCGGCGCCGCGTACGTCACCATCGTCGTCAAAGGGGACGTAGCCGCCGTGCAGACAGCAATCGCCGCCGGTGAAGCGACGGTCAAACGTCTCGGCGGAAAGCTGATTCTCGCCGACGTCATCCCCCGCCCGCATCCAGAACTGGCCGCGCTGTTGCCGGGCTGAAGAGGCAGGCACGCTTAATGTGTCGGCAGCTTCTCATGCCCAATCTCGGCTTCAGGCGGGCGTCTGCGCCCGTCGTTCGCTATAGTCATGAAACCTCGTACCGTCGGCGTGATGCCGGCGGGGGGCGTCGAACGATTCCCGTGCGGCGGCGGGCCGCGCTTTCATGAGCGTGCAGGATGGAATCAGCCATCGCGAAGCACGACACGCAATCACGCCGTGCAATCGCAGATCATTCCCCGGTGTACCACCGGCGTTCTCCGGCCGTACCCGTGACAATTGCTTTTGCGCTGGGCATTCTCAGCGATCATCTGCTTGAGCCCGACTTTCGCGTGTGGCTCGTGGCAGCGGGAGTGCTGCTGGCTGGGTGGGGAGTCTGCTTGAACCGCCGCTTTGTCTGGGCCAGCGCCAGTCTGCTGCTGGTGGCCGTGGTGATTGCCGGAGGAGGCTGGCACCATTGGCGCTGGTCGATCGTCGGGGCCGATCATATTGTCCGCTTCGCCGAAGAAACGCCGCAGCCTGTCCGCTTGACCGGTCGGCTCGTCGACCAGCCGTGGATTGTTCCCCGCAAAGAGCACGACCTGCCTTCGTCGTTTTCCGAATTCGACCGGACGCTTTCTACTGTCGAATGCCACACGCTCGTGTCGGGAAATACCAGCCAAAACATCTCGGGCCGGGTGCGGATAGAAGTCAATGGCCATCTGGTGCAGGGAGCGGTCGGTGACGAAATCGAAATCGTGGGACTGCTGGCCCGCCCGGCCGGGCCGCGAAACCCGGGAGCCTTCGATTACCGCCGGTATTTGCGCTCAGACGGACTGCTGGCAACAGTGCACTGCGGCGAGCCCGAAGATGTGCGGGTGCTGCATGCGGGGACGAATCGTCTCCGCCGTCTGCAGGGGCGACTGCGTGCCAGGGCCGAACAGATGCTGCAAGCACAACTTTCAGAGCGGACGGCCCCTGTCGGCATTGCGCTCCTGCTGGGAACACGCACGGCCATTCCGGAAGACCTGCGCACGGCCTTCGCCGAAAGCGGAACAATGCACATTCTGGCCATCTCGGGATCGAACGTGGGAATCCTCGCGGGGCTGCTGTGGCTCGTGACGCATCTGGCCGGGTTCGGACGCACGGCCAGTGTCGGGCTGATTCTGGCGGGCATTCTCGGGTATTCATTTGTTGCCGAGGCTCAGCCACCCGTCATGCGGGCTGTGCTGATGATCGTCGCCACGCTCGCCGGGCGCCCGTGGCATCGTGAGGCGTCACTCGTGAATGGACTGGCCCTGGCCGCTCTGGGAGTGCTCGTCTGGAATCCGTCGCATTTATTTGATGTCGGGGCACAGCTCTCGTTTCTTGCCGTGGCGGCCCTCATCTGGGCTCCGACATGGAGCCGCCGGCTGCACGAGATGACGTCTGCACCGGCCGATGCGGTGCTCGAAGCGGGGCGGCCGGTTGTAGTGCGCTGGCTGCGTTCGGGACTGCGGACGCTGCTGACAGTCCATGTGACGATTGCGGCGATCTGGCTGTTCACACTGCCGCTCACGATGACACGGTTTAATCTCGTCTCTCCGATCGGGTTCGTCGTCAATGTGCTTCTGGCGCCACTGGTCGTCGCGATCTTGTGGTGCGGGTATGCGTTGCTTCTGACGGGGCTCCTGCTGCCAGCCGTCGCGGCGCCGTTCGCGCTGGGGTTCGATGCTGGATTAAGACTGATGCTGGAGCTGATCGAACGATCAGCGAGCGTTCCGGGCGGGCACCTGTATCTGTCTGGTCCGTCCGACGGGTGGCTGGCAGTTTTTTATCTCTGTCTGTCCGCGGTGGCCTGCGGATACCCCGCCGGTCGAGTTCGCTGGTGGGGCTGGCGATTGATGATGGTGTGGGTGGTATGCGGGCTGGGAATCTCACTCTGGCCGACGTCCACCTTTGGCGGAAGACCGGGGATTTTGCGATGCACGTTTCTCTCGGTCGGACACGGACTGGCCGTAGTCGTCGAATTGCCGGGGGGCAAAACGTTGCTATACGATGTGGGACAGATGCAGGATGGGGCCCGCGCCCGCCAGGTGGTGCAATCGGCACTCTGGCAACGCGGTGTGCGCTCGGTCGATGCACTCGTCATCTCGCACGCCGACATCGATCACTTTAACGGCGTACCGGGGCTGGCGCGCACGGTGCCGATCAGCAGCGTGCTGGTGCATGAGTCGTTTCTCGATTTCCGCCAGCAGGGAGTCGAAAAGACCTGCGATCTTCTGACACGTCAGAACGTGCCCATCAAGTTGGTCTGGGCCGGCGATCGCTTGAATCTCGATCGCAGCGCCCGGGTGACGGTATTGCAGCCGCCGGCAGGAGATCGGTTTTCAACCGACAACGCCAATAGCCTGGTTCTCGCCATCGAATACG
>JAYTRB010000363.1:0-4234 GCA_043746425.1 Planctomycetia bacterium | reverse complement strand
ATTGTAACCGTTCGAGATCCTCCCAGACTCGACCGCCAGGCACAGCGATGCTCCCGGAAACGGCCGGCTTATACGCCCCTACGCGCACGCCGCGACATCGCAATGCAGAAATGACGCCAACGGCCACATGGGTCTTTCCCACTCCCGTATCCGTTCCGGTAATAAACAGGCCTCGCAATTTCACGTTTCGCTTGTTTCAGGGAGAGGGCTCATATTCGTGAGGCCGGTTTCGTAACTGCCTGTGTTCACTGAATTCGACAGAAAACCAAGAAGCGGGAGCGCTTGGCTGCACAGAAACGTAAACATTCGGCGAAGCCGTTGTGACCGCCGCTCATGGCACACAAAACCGGGCAATTCCTCGACAATTCTCAACTACGATCACCACTTCCATAACGGGTTGGACGAATGTTTACGGCGTCCAACCATCGGGGTGGCTTCACTGGGCTCGCAATGCGATTGGCGGCCCCGCCACCTGCCGTCAGTAACGAGCACGGCTCTCATTGCTGGCGTGGCAGCCTTGCGTTTGGGTGAAGGGCGAGAAGACTGGCGAACGTCGATCACTCTTCTCCCACGGGGATAGCGTTGAGTTTATGAGGCTGCACGCGTTTCGTGATGCGGTCATAACGCTGATCGTGTTCAGTTGCTGTCGAAGAACCACCGTGCATTTTTAACCACAGCCCGACTTCGCGAAGGCATGTTCACTAGCGTGTCAAGCTGCGCGGTGTGCGCCAGACCTGCGCGGCCGACGGGGCCGGGACGAACAACGACGATCCACGGTCGGCCGATCTGAAATCGGAGTATTTACTCGAATTCGAGGAAGTGCGCGGAGTAATCGGCGTGGAGGGCGCCTCGGCATAACGGGCGTCGGGGACCAAGCCGGATCCATTGCTCGCGGGGGCCGAAGCGACGATTGGCGTCGGATAAATTGGCGTCGTGGCAATTGTCGGATAGACTCCACCGACAATCGAGCTTCCTGAATAGATCGGCGGCAGGACGGCTGTCGAATACGCCGGGTTCGTACTGTAGGCGAGGGCACTCCCGGTTGTCGGAACATACCGAACCGTCTGGTAGGGTACTGTCTGCGTCGCGTATTCTGAGACCCGTCGAGTAACCTGAAACGGGGTGGTGCGAAACGCCGTGCGGGTTTGATACGTTGTTCGAGCGACGGCTTTTGTCGTCAGGCGTGGCACCCACACTGTCTGGTAACTTCCTTCGTCAACGGTTACATTTTCGTAAACGGTCGCCGGCACCGATTCCAACACCGGTTCGGTGCGGTATTCCGTAGCCACCACGTCACGTTGCTGTAAGACGGGTTGCTGGGCGTACTGAGTTTCGACGACGGGCTGATAAGTCGTCTGCGGAATGGCAGGCGCGGGTGGAGCGGCGGGGGCGACCGGCGCCGGGCAGCAGCAGCGTCCGCAGGGTTGGTGGCATGTGCGGCAGCTACAATTCCGATTGCCAGCCTGGATTTCGTTTAGAGCCACGATGGGAATCACCGCGCCGAAAGCCACGATCAAAAGTGTGCTGCGAAGGATATTGAACATTTGTCGTCTCTCCCGGCAAGGGGCGAATGAATCGGTGTCGCCGTTGTCTGATTGCATTGGTTCATCACGAAAGGCTCCCCTGGCAGCCACTGTTTCAGTATTATCGGCACAACCGGTAAACTCGCGTTAATCGGAAATATTGGAAGCCGGCTTAAAAACGAAACTTTGCCCCGAAGAGTCGCGAGGCGCAGCGGAGCAATGTCGACCAAAAACGCCATTGATCGTATTTTCATCCCTGGAACTTTGGAGTCCGTTCGATGCGAGTCGCTTTGGCAACTCTGGCTGTGTACCTGCCTGCCGTCGTGGTGCTCGCGGGCGAGAACTGGCCTAATTTTCATGGGCCGTCCAATAACAATCAGACCGACTCCACCGGTCTGCCGCTGACCTGGAGCGAAACAGAAAACGTCGTCTGGAAGACTCCGATTCACGACAGCGGCTGGTCTTCGCCGGTCATCTGGGCGAATCAGATCTGGATGACAACAGCGACCGACGATGGCAAGCAGTCGTACGCGGTTTGCGTCGACCGCCAAACGGGGCAGATTGTTCATGATCTCAAGCTGTTCGACAATGCGAACCCCGAAAACACGCGACAATTCAACAGCTTCGCTTCCTGCACTCCAGTGATTGAAGCGGGAAGGGTGTATGTACACTTCGGGAGCTATGGAACGGCCTGTCTGGATACGAGAACGGGGCAGACGTTGTGGTTTCGCCGCGATCTTCCGTGCCGGCACTGGCGCGGGCCCGGCGCTTCGCCCATCCTCTTTGAAAACCTGTTCATTGTGAATTTTGACGACTATGACTACCAGTACGTCGTTGCGCTGAACAAGACGACGGGGAAGACGGTGTGGAGGCGAGATCGCGCGGTGGACTATGGAACCGACAACGGCGACATCATGAAGGCTTATTCCACCCCGCTCATCATCCAAGCGGCGGGGCACAGGCAACTGATCAGCCCCACGTCAAAGGCAGGGCTGGCTTACGATCCGCGTACGGGCGAGGAATTGTGGCGGATACGGTATGACGGAATGTCGACAGCGGCGCGGCCGATGTTCGGGAACGGCCTGCTCTATTTGAATACGGGGTTTCCCAAAGGAGAGCTGATTGCGGTGCGCCCCGATGGCGCGGGGGACGTCACAAAGAGCCATGTTGTCTGGCACACCAATAAGAATATGCCGTCGAAGCCCTCTTCATTGCTGATCGGCGAGTTGATCTTCAGCATTGACGATACCGGGGTGGCCACATGCCTGGACGCGAAAACGGGCGAACCGATCTGGACTCAGCGAATCGGCGGTAAGTTCTCGGCCTCTCCGTTGTTTGCTGAGGGACGGATCTACCTCTTTGGCGAGGATGGTAAAACGACCGTCATCGCGGCCGAGCGTGCCTATCGGGAACTCGCAATCAACGCCCTGGACGGGGGCTTCCGAGCGTCGCCTGCCGTGACGGGAAAGGCCCTCGTCCTGCGGACTGAGAACGCCCTGTACCGCATCGAAAATACGGAGTGAAGAGATGAACAGTCTCGCCCGAATGAGTCACCCTGCAGCATGGGCTCTTCGGAAAACGATACGAGCCAACAAATTGCGGGCAGCTTGCAGAAAACACGCCGACATTGAATTGTCGGTTGAACCGCGATGGTTCATGGCGGTCTGAATCGTTTAGCCGATCGGCGCGACCCGCTCTGTCGCCAGAATGCCCGCCAGTGAACAACATCCAACGGTGTTCATATCACCGATGCATTTTAAGCCAAAGCCTCATCTTCATTGCTGAAGATGGATTCTTGCCAGGTACTGGTAAAGTCACTGGAGTTCGGTTTGCAGGCGGCGTTGGTCACTCGCGGTTCGCTTCAGTTCTCTGAAAACAACTCGCGTAAGGTCATTGAGAATTAATGTTCGAATCGCCTTTCGTCACTGAAGTCGATGACGTGGAACGGCAGACATCCTGGTGAAACCGATATGGCGGCCTTCCCCAGTTTCCCTGACCGACAATGTCAAACCGCACCGTTTGCCGGGTTTTTTTGGTTGGATTCAAAGGATTTCGGTCTCTCGAGCCGACAGGTGTGTGGTTCGGCCTGCGGCCCGCAGGGTGCAAAGTCGATAAATTGTGAAAGAGTATTGAAGACGCCTCACCTGCTTCGATCCCACCAACCCCAACCCCGATCGTAATCGACAGGGATGTCTTATGCGGACAGCAACCAGCCGCTGGTTTTGGGCCGCGTTTACGGCTGCCGTCATGACGATCGTGCCAGGATGCAGCACGGCACGGGCTCGCTTGCCGCAGGCGGCCTCCATCCAGAATCTAGATTCAAATTCCGTTCCGTCTAATGTGGTGATCGTCCGCGGAAACGTCGGGTACTGGCCGGATTGTAATAGCTTCGTCGAAAATCTGAATCGGGAAGACTGCGCGGCAACGGTTATCAGGGGGTGGGAGGTCAACCGGACGGCCGACAAGATCGTGGCCACCCGGCAGTCGGGCGACGAGCCGCGGCCAATGGTGCTGATCGGCTACAGCCGCGGTGCGAATGACGCCATTCGATTGAGCCGCCGCCTGCAGAACAATGGCATTCAAGTCGATATGCTGATTTTGATGGAAACCGCGGCGCAGGACAGTGTGCCCGCCAACGTGGCCGCCTGCCTGAATATCTATAAGTCATCGCCGATCGCCGAAGACTGGGTGCCAGCGTTTCAGGGGCTGCC
>JAYTRB010000362.1:0-2776 GCA_043746425.1 Planctomycetia bacterium | reverse complement strand
CTTACAGATGCACTTCGCGACCGCGCAGTTTTTCGCGCGCGCGAGACAGCGCCGGGCCGATCGAGTTTTCGGGAACTCCTAATCCGTCGCTGATTTCACGATAGCTGCGGCCTTCGATGTGGTACTGGCGCACGATCTTGGCTTCCATGTCGGGAAGGCCAGCCAACATCTTCTGCACTTCATCTCGGTCGTCGATTCGCTGCATTTCGCGGCGGTCGCTGCCAGCGATGTCCATCGTGGACTGATGCGCACCGACATGGCCCAGTGCCTCGGCCATACGGCGCCGCGCCATTTCACGCACGATGACGCGCCGACCGACGACGGTCAGATACGTCGCCAGTGAACATTCTCCGCGAAACCCGCGCAGCACGGCATAGTCATTTTCGAGGACCGCCAGAAAGACTTCAGCGCAAAGATCGTCGATATCTTCAGCGCTCAGGCGGACACTGCGGGCGTGAGCCGTGTGATGGACGATATGGACAAACAGGCCGAGAAATCGGTCGACCAGATCCTTCCAACTGGAGGCGTCGCCTGCCAGGCAGCGATTCAGTAATTCGTGATCAATTTCCGTAAGGGCCACAATTGATTCCGCATCCAGGAATTAGGCTGTATCCTCCGCTCGGTACCGCTTCCAATCCATTACCCACATTGAATTCTACGCAATTGCTCATTTTAGGCAAGATGAGTCATTGTCCCCTATCGGGAGGTTCCTGATGGGGCACGCGTCAATCGACAAAATTCCGCTCAGGACAGCGATTCAGATCGATCGCCACTTCAGACCACCCATTCAAATATTCCCCCAGACCTCAGACACGCACAAAACCTGCCTCAGACTCACTATCGTCTTTAAGGCCGATTTCATCGTTGGGAATTTGGTCGTCTCTGAATGATTGCGAGGGGAGACTTCGGTCTGCGTCTATTGCGTCGGCGATCGGATACCCCGGGTCGCCGAGGTTACGCGCCGGCAAAGCCGAATCGGGGGGTTGAGAGGCCGGAAGCGACGTCTGCTGCCCGAGACGGGGCACCTGTCTGGCTTTCCCATCCTCCACCCGGAAGGTGAATTCCAGATCGGCCACTGAAACCTCGTCGCCTGGCTTCAACTCTGATTCAATGACACGGCTGGAGTTGACGCGAACGCCATTCATGCTTCCCAAGTCGCGAAGCAGGTAACGGTCTCCGCATTGGACAATACAGCAGTGCCGTCGCGAAATCTTCGAGCTGGCTTGCAGCGAAATATCGCAATCCTGATTTCGGCCAATCAGAATGATCGGCTTGTCCAATACGTAAGGTGGTAATCCCCCCTCCATGGGGACCAGACTGGCGGCCATGTATGGCTCCGCAAAGGTCAGACGAGCCCGATTCTCCTTTTCTATCATAAACATCGGTTGCCTGAGAGGGAAACATTTTCTGCCCTGGCACTGAAAAACAATGAAAAATCATTCTTTGACCGTTCCGCCCCGGACTAGCCTTAAATTCGCTTCCCGCAAAGGGTAAAATCCATACGATCGTCTCATGAGAAGGGCTTTTCACCAGCAGAGGGTTTGACGCGATGACACGCAGCCGCCGGCCTCGACTGTTCTTTCTCACTGCAGCGCTTTTCGTCGGCAGTGCCTTATTTTCGGCGTTTCCCGCAGTTCGAGCCCAAGACTCCGCTTCGATCAGATCGCAGGCTGTGGTGAATCTGACATTTGACGAGCCCGCGGGTGAGGCGCTCGACTCGGCTACTGCCGGCGCTTTCAAAGACAACGGCACATTGCAGAACGGCACCCTTCGTGTGAAGAGCCTCTTCTGGGGCCAGAGTGGCAAACAGGCTGTCATTCTCGACGCCGCGGCGCGGCAGTTCATCCAGATCGCCGACAGTGGTGACGTCGACCGCCCCGACGCCGTTTCGCTCAGCATGTTCTTCGTGAATCTGCACCCGGCTGCCGATGCCGGTTTTCATGGCATCGTGGCCAAGCGTGACGATACAAAGTCGATCTCGAATTACGGCATCAATTTTGCCAATAATGTGGATACGCTCCAGCTCTACGTTAACGACGGCAACGGGTACAAAGTGGCGTCATACAGTGTTGGCGCCGCCATCGGCCACCGCCGGCCCGTGTTCATTACTGCCGTTTTTCAGGTCGGCGACGCTCCGGCCCCCGACGCCGACGAAGACCAGGACGACGTGCTGATCCGTTTCTACGCCAACGGCCAGCCGGTTAAACCCAAAGGCCAGGTCGGGGGCTTGGTCGCCGGCAACGACGTCTGGTTGACCGATGTCAAAGTCGCCAATCTGCTCACGGATACGCCCCTCACTCTGGGTGCCAGTAATCCCGCAGCCGAATACTCCACTAGCGTCATTGACGAATTCTCGCTGTTTCCCAAAGCCCTATCAAATGAAGAGGTGGCGAAGCTGTTTGCCGAAGTCGCCGGCCCTAACGCGGTGACCCAGATTGCGGACGAAGCCCGGCCGGTTCCTGCGGCCCCTGGAATCTCGGCCGTGTCTCTCAACGGTCTGACGCGTGGTCAGACGACCGTTCTGGCCATCAGCGGAGCCAATCTGCTGCCCGACCCGCTTCTGGTGCTGGGCGCCCCCATCGAGAAACAGGTGCTGCGTCCGGGCGCGAGCGCTGAACGAATCGAAGTCGAAGTGACTGTACCCGCGACAGCCGCAGCAGGTCATTTTCCCTTGCGCGTTCAAACTCCTCATGGAATCAGCGGTGCCCTGACGATCGCCGTCGACGGGCTGCCACAAATTCCATTTGCCGAGAGTTCCCCAGAAAAGCCGGTCGCG
>JAYTRB010000361.1:0-6590 GCA_043746425.1 Planctomycetia bacterium | reverse complement strand
TGGCTGCATGGAAGCTGGCGCATTTATTCATTTACGATCAATGATTTCAGTCAGCCAACGCTTGGCGATCCCCTGGAAACGATCCAAAAACTGCGGACGGCTGGGCTCGATGCTTGGGACGACATCGAAGATCCCGAGGCATGCATTCGGGAGTCGTCAACGTGATTGTGGGCATTGATTCAATGATCCTGATTTATGCCGGCAAGGTGCCGCGCAAGCAATCGCCGCTGTCGAAAAAGGATGCCGAGTTGTCGATACGCGCGAAAATCCTGTTGCGGGAATTGGCTGAACTGAAAGAGAAGATGACGATTATTCTTCCTGCGATTGCCGTCGCAGAATTGCTGGTGCCCGTTCCTTCCGGCCAGAAGAGCCAATTGCTTGCCGAATTGCAGAGAGTATTTGTATGTCGCCCGTTCGATCTGCCCGCAACAGTGATCGCCTCTGAACTCTGGTCTCGATATAAGGAACTCCCACAAGATCAACAATACGAAAATCGTGACACTCTGAAATCGGACGCGATGATCGTCGCCACCGCCAAGGCTGGCGGTGCGACAGACTTCTACTCGCATGACGCGCGATGCAGAAAAATGGCAAGCCTTGTAATGGTTTCGCACGACCTTCCCAAGAAGGGATCGACATTGTTCGTAGAGGGGGAAGTGCGCCGCGGTGAATCATGATGCTTTGCAGTGCGCCGATGCCACGCCAAGCCACCGTAGCGATTCCAGCTTACCTCAATTCGGCGGCCCGACATCACGGCGATTTGTCCGCGCTGTTGTCGGGTATGGCGGCCCGTTTGCGGGCCTCGCATCCCCGTCCGGCCGATGCGCGCCATTGTAACTTACGCCGAATCTTCAGACATTCCGTCGAGATCAAAGTATCCCATTATCGGATTTTATTTGTACGTGCTTTGTACGAACCGGCTCCTCATTTCCAACCGGTGCAAAGCCCAGCGACGAATCACTGCCGCGGCTTGTACTCCAGGCGTTCAATCGCAGCTGTCGCGACGGGATGTTGTCTCCACAACTCCCAGACTGTCCGATGGCGATAGTTCGCCAGACTGACGCACAGGCTGCCCACATCGATTCCAATCAGGGCTTCGCCGACCCAGGGACGCCCACCGGAAAGTTTTCGGTCGAGATTAAATGGCGAAAGCCCGTAGTCGCCGCAGGCAATGTGCCAGGAATTGCTGGCGCGCCAGCGGGCGAGGTCACCGCAAAGCTCGGCGGGAACCCAGGGAATTGCAGCCAGCGCCGCAAGGGGCCAGACCGTGCCATCGAGCGTTCCGGCCACTGGGGCGGCGGCGATATATCCGTCGGCATTGTCTCCGGCGCTGATTCCCCACCATCCGCCGGCACTCTGGCCGAACGTCGCAAACTGACTTGCCTGTTGTCGGCAAAAAAGCCGGTTGGCAAGAGCGGTCGACCGGGCATTGTGATCCATGTCGACACCCTCGCGGTCGGTGAGACCCTTCAACTCATGCCAGCCGAGCCCATAATAACTGCAAAATAGGGGCAGCAATGGATTGAGCACTCGAATTCCGGCCAATTCGCCCCAATTCACTGCCGTGTTATACCAGCACTGAGCGTCGATGGGGTGTGTCCGCGAAGCGACGGCCAGAAAGTAGGGCATCGCCAATTCGCTCGATCGCACGTCGGCATGCCCCGTCAGGCCGCCCTCTGGCGTCCATCCCAAAGACAGCAGTGATTTGCCGGTTGGAGGATGCCGAACGAGAAAGGCGTTCCAGTCGACGCGATCGAGCAATTCCGTGGTTCGGACGGCAACGGAGCCCTGAAAGGATTCGCTGACAACGATGCACCCGTTGAGGAAGATCGAAGTATCAAGCACAGAGACGCCTGAATTGCCCCACCGCGCGCCAGAAGACCAATCGATGAAATGATAGAACATGCCTTTGCAATGCGCGACCTGTTTCCAGAAAAAATCAGTTGTCTGGAGGGCCTGGCGTTCGGCCTCTGCACGGTCAATACGACCAAGCCGAACCCATTCAGGGAGCAGACTGAGATAGTAGCCGCACGAGGCGATCGAACACCTGCCGCGGTGGGACGTCGCGCCGCGCCGATTGAGCGCGCGATCAAGAACGAGGCCGGTGTCGGGTTGGCGGTTGTCCTCGAACCAGAGGAACCCGAGCCGCGCCAGTTCGTCGAGCAGACTATCAATTTCTGACATATTGCATGCGAGACGAGTTGACAGGTATTTTCGTCCATTTCCACCCCTGCCTCACAACGGAATGGATTCTTCGAGCTGTAACCCGTAACGGCCTGTGCCGCACAAAAGGCAAGAAATTCGATTACCAATGGAGGGCAGCCGACCGGAAAACCGCGCGCCTGCGCAACGTCTGAAATTATCGTTCTCATCGGGAACGGCTGTCAATCCGTTATTGTGGCGAATCACGGCGTTTGAATGTGGTGCAACGGGAACAACACCTGAGCGGTTTTGAAACAGCCAAGCGACGGAGCTCTAATGACTTGCGCGCACCTTAAAAATGCGCCTCGAATTCTACGGATTTCTGCGCATATTGTTGCCCAACCTTTGCATCGGGCAGCCCAGTTGATGTAAATTAACAGATCGGAATATCCTGTTCGCTTTTTCAAGGCCGCGTAATCGCCAAAGTTCTCCCCGGTTTCCAAACTCATGGTCGCCGTCACTCTCAGGGTCTGCATTTCCTATGCGCCGCAGAGATCTCAATAAATCGTGGTTTAAAATTCTGACAGCCCTTCTGTCGGTCGCCGGCTCCCTGCTGAGTACGCCAGGACTGCTGCGACACTCTTTGGCCGATGACGGCAGTGCCGCCACGGCAGAAGAGTCGAAAACGGTCGAGATGCTGCCCCCGCCGAGCGATTGGGAGCGGCTGATATATCTGCCGTACAAAAATCTGCGGCAGGTGTTCGAGAAGGAAAAGTCGGCGGTCTTCATGCCCTACGCTCAGTTCCTGAAAATGTCGGACAGAGCGCGCGCGGCCGACCCGCGCGAAGCGACGAAGCCTCTGGTGAGCGCGGTGATTACAGAGGCGGCCTATTCAGCCAGGATCGCTGGCGACGTGGCCCACCTCGAAGCCGCCTTGACCGTGCAGGTTCTGGGAAAGCCGTGGGTTGAACTGCCGATTCAATTCGGCGAGGCGGCTATTGGCAAGGCTGTCAGCACCGACGATAAGGTGCTGTTGCAAGCGACGGGCAACGGCACCTATGCACTTCTGTTTCCGGCTGCGGGCGAACACAAAGTTCGGCTCGAACTGACGGTAAGAGTGCGCACTTCCCCCGATGGGCGCAATATCGAATTCGACTGTCCGCCGGCGGGAATCACGACCTTCGATTTAACCGTTCCAGCGGCAGACCAGGCGGTCGAGATCGTTCCGCACGCGGTCATCACGCCACAAGACGGGGACGACAAAACAACACGGATCAAAGCCAATCTGGGCGCGACAAAGAAAATTTCGGCCCGCTGGCGTCCGCGTTTGAGTACCGCGCCGGCCATGGAAGTTCTCACCCGCGTGCAGAACACGCTTGAGATGCGAATTGCCGATGGATTGGTGCATACGCATGCCACAATGACCTACCAGGTGTTGCGCGGGCAGGTCGACCAGTTGCGAATCGGCGTGCCTCTCGACCATCGCATTCTGGATGTCATTTCTGTCGGGCTGAAGTCGTGGAAAACGGCCAAAGACGAGAAGTCGCAGATCGTGACCGTTGATTTGCTGGGGGCCGAATCCAAGACCATCGTGGTGGAGGTGCATACCGAGCGATCGCTTCCGGAAGGCGCGTTCGATCTGGCTGGTATCGACGAGGCTGGCATCTATCGTGGGATTCACGCCTTGGGTGAAGTGCGCGAGAATGGCATCATCGCCATTGGGCATTCGCCTGACCTGTCGCTGGCGATCCAGCAGCAGTCGGGTCTCGTGCGGATTGAAGCCGCAGAAGCCCCCGAGGCGCTCCGCCGTCCTGAGATTCAGTTCTACAAATATTACACCCCCCGATTTCGTCTGCAGGTGGCCGTTAAGCCTGTCGAACCACGGTTGCTCGTCGAACAGCGCACGCAGCTTGTCTTTCGCGACGAAGAACTTCAAATCGTGTCGAATTTGGTGTATACGATCGAGCGGGCGGGGGTCTTCGAGCTGCGATTTAAGCTGCCCGAAAAACTGAAAATCGACCGTGTTGATTGCGAAGTGATGAAGGAATTTCAAACGTCAGACGGGGACGGGCTGCTCACGATCGTTCTTCGCGAGAAAACGCTGGGGCAAATCGCGGTGACGATTACCGGCCACCGATCGCTTGACCCGGCCGACAAGCAATCACACCCGCTCCCCCTGGTCGAACCGCTGACTGTCGCGCGCGAGAACGGCACCATCTATGTCTATGCCCCCGACTCGCTCGAAATCATCGCCGACGAAAAAGGAGTGCAGGGCGCACAACCCGCCCGGGCCGAACCAAACGTGGCACCGCAGATCGGAGCCGCGCGGCTCGCGTCGGTCTGGAACTACACCCGGCGGCCTGAAATTCCCGTCAGGACCGAACGGAAACCAACGCGCCTGACGGCAGCCGTCGCCACCACCGTTAACGTCCGGCAAGACCTGACGGAAGTCGTGACGATCATCAGCTACTCGGTCATGTTCGCAGGAACCGACACCTTTCGCTTTGCCGTACCCGAAGCTGTCGCGGCTGACGTGCAGATTGAATCAGTCGATTTGGCCGGCTTACCGATCAAGCAGAAGTCGCGTGCTGATGCTGCGGAAGATGGTTGGGTGGCATGGACGGTGATCATGCAGCGCGAGGTGACAGGAAGAATTCCCATTCGCGTGCGTTATGATCTGAAGCGCGATCAGAAAGAGGCCGAGCAGTCGGCATCTTCGGCCAAAACGAATCTGACCCATATCGCCATCGATCCGCTTCGCGTGCTCGATTCTCCCGGCAAGACCGATGATGCGCCGCGAATCATTCCCGCTGCCGTTTCGGGCGAGATTCTGGTTCAGAAAGATCGTTCACTGTCGATCGCGGCGAAGGGAGAAGACCTTGAGCCGATCGATGTGCGCGAGCTGACGCTTCTGCCGCAGAACGGAAATCTCGCCTATCGGTACTTCAGGCAGCCCGAGAAAATTTCGGTCGCGTTCAAATTGAATCTGACCGCCGAGCGCCATGAAATCCAGGAAGTTGTTGAAACGGTCGTCGCGCAGGCACTGGTCGAGGTGGTCGTCACCGAAGAGAAAGTGGCGACTTATCGCTGTCGTTATCGATTGAAGACGAGCGAGCGCCAACGGCTTGCCATTGAGCTTCCCAAAGATGTTGAGATTCTTGATACGTTCGCAGCAGGCAAGCGGGTCGACCTTGAAAAAGACGCAGCAAAAACGGCCGCAAAAGACCACGAAGCCTACACGATCAACGTCGCTCGCGCGACCCCGTCTGACGAGCCGTTCGTGCTGGCATTGGTGTTTCGCGCGCCGTTTAAAGAGCCCCCCCTGGGAGGTAAAGGGGGTAAGCTGTTACTTCCTTTTCCGCTCTTGGGAGGCGAAACGAAGCAGGGACACGCCGCGGTTGCCGTGCAGCAACTGCGGGCGGCTGTCTGGGTTCCGAAAGAATTTACCCTGGTCGGATCACCCCGGGGGTTTACTCCGGAGCAATCGACACGGCTTGGTCTCTTGGCAGGCGCGGTGGGCTACACGCCATCGACCGGGGGGCTCGATGCCTGGTTTGGCGATATGTCGAGCGGCCTTTTCACGTTTACGCCGGCGGGCCGTGCTTACACCTATGGGCGGCTCGGCGCAGTCGATGCGATCGAGGTTTCGTATTGGCGCACCGCCTGGTTTACGTGGTGGATCAGCAGCGCGCTGGTGGTAATCGGCGTCGTACTGGCCTACACACCGTGGGAGAACCGGTTGTCGGTCATACTGCTGGCGGCATTTTTGTGTGCCATGTACGCACTGCACGACGCCGACCAGACGCTCAACGGCCTGGCCGCCGCGCGCTGGGGCATCTTGACGATGGTCGCGTACTGGTTGATTCACGCGCTCAATCGACCGAAACAGCGTCCGCTGCAAGCTGTTTCAAACCCGTTTGAACCAGCCCCCGTCATCCCGCCTCAGCCGCAGCCACCATCCAACGACGCGCCAGCGATCTGACGCCTGTTGTAACAGCCATTGACTGAGGGAAGCGTGCCCGTGAGACGCCGGGCTTTTGCGCCCGAGCACCTCCGAACAGGGCGGGGCCTGCCGCGGTAGGCCATTTGCATGATGCGTCCCGGCGCGGTACTCTCAGTTTTAGCTTGGGCTCTCTCATTTTCTTGCGCGAAGGACTACGTCTTATGCCCACTGTCGTGTCGCGATCGAGTTCTGTCATCTCGCTACACCCGGACGACAACATCGTCGTTGCCGCTCGAAACGTGCCGGAAGGCGCGGTGGTTGATGTGAACGGGCGAACGATCACCGCTCGAGAAGGAATCGACCTGGGACACAAACTGGCCACAAAGCTGATTCCGAAAGGAGCGCCGGTGAGGAAGTTCGGACAGACGATTGGATTTGCGACGGTCGACATCGTTGTCGGAAGCTGGGTGCATACGCACAATGTCGAAGCGGGCCCCTTGTGCCT
>JAYTRB010000360.1:0-4194 GCA_043746425.1 Planctomycetia bacterium | reverse complement strand
CCCTCGCGGCGAACGATGCTGGCATGGTGATCGCCCATTTGGGAATCCGAAAATACGACATCGTTTTCGGGCGATTTGCCGAGGCGGAGCATCTCCCCGGCTAATTCAAAGACTTTCCCCCGGTCGGGCCCGGAAGTCACAGTAATTTTGGCACAGTCAGACATCATTTACATTGTAGCGGAGGTGGTAGATATTCGCACGGCGAGTTTGCCATGAGGCGCGAGAGCAGACCCCCCATTTACGGCAAAAACTACCCGATTGGCGCATAGATGAAACCCAGGACAAACGGGCCCAGAATGATTAGAACTGTCGAAGCCATGACCAGCACTGCCGGCAGCAGCATTTTCACACCCGCCTCGCCAGCGATCGTTTCGGCCCGCTGGGTGCGTTTGATTCGCAAGACGTCGGCCTGCGTTCGAAAAAGGCGGGCCAGAGGGGTTCCCAGCTCCTCTCCCTGAATGATCGACCCGACAATACTCGTGATTTCATCGTCATTCAGGCGGTCGCGCATGGCTTCGAGTGCCCCGGTGCGCCCTTTGCCCATGTTGATCTCAGACAGCACCCGCCCGAATTCGTATCCGACGGCATGCGCACCAAATTGCTCGACGGCTTCGCCCATCGCCTGCAAGAACGTCGAGCCGGCTTCCATTAGCAACGTCAACAGATCGAGCAGAAACGGGAGCCGACGCTTAATCTGCACCAGCCGGTAACGGGCGCGCGATGCCAGCCGCCGACGTAACATCCAGCCCGTCGCAATCGTCAGCACGATGGCCGTCACCGAGCCGGCCAGGCCCATCATTTCTACAAAGGCATACAAATAAGCCGGGAACAGCAATAACGCGACCACCTCGAGCTTCGCCAGATACTCTTCGGCCGTCCAGAAGCGCGGCAGACCGGCGGCCTGTATCTCACGGCCAATTTCAGGAAGGTAATCGAGAAAGGCGATACGGTTGAAACGCGAGAACCCCAGAATCAGCGGCTGAAAGATGCGGTAGATGAAATCGATGCGGCGCAATTCGTTGATGCGGTTTACGTCGTACCGCCAGGCCGTATCCTGCGCCAGATCCTGGGAATGCAGCGTATTGACAACAGTCTGCGCTATGACAAAGACGGCAGCCCCAATCACCAGACTGGCCATCAATTCGGGAATCAGCCCCCCCATCGAGTCGTCGGCGAAGAGCGGAACAAACGTCAGCAGTGAAGTGAAATCAGACATTGAGGAAGTCCAACCGCATCGAGAACGGATTGACTAAGAAATCGCACGATCGAAGCCGCAAAAACGGCACGGCGGCATAAGACAGGGCCGCAGATTAAATGTCAGCATTCAGAATCTTTCTGGCCCAGAGATACGCGACGAGGTTGAATACCAGCGAGGTACACAAAATGAGCTGCCCTGGCACGGTCACAAACAGCCGTTCGGTGTTCTCGGGGTCGATGAAAAAGTAATACATGAGCATGACGGCAAAGGGGGCCAGCGCCATATAGACCGCCGAGGTTCGCGCTTGGGCCGTCTCCGAAACAATCCGTCGCTCGAGACGTTGCATTTCCATCACCGAATGGGCGATACGCTCGACGGTTTCATTCAGCTTACCGCCGCTCTCGCGGCTGGCCTGCATGGCGGCGGCGAAGAGGGCAAAGTTCTCGCTCTTGAGCCGGTCACGCGTTTCAATGAGTACCCGTTCCAGCGGCTTGCCCATCTGGTACTCCCCGTACATCTGCCGAAATTCCTCGCAGATCGGCCGCGGACACTGCTGCGCCAGTATCTCGAGCGCCTGCCCCAGCGAGAGCCCCGCTTTAATGGCGCTCGACAGCGCCACCATCGCATCGGCCAACTGATCTTCGATCTTCATCCGCCGCGTTTCGGCCATTCGCCGAACGACATACCACGGCACGCACACCACCAGCACGGCATACAGCAGCCCGAAGGGCAGACTGTCGGCGGCAATTGTGAACCCCAGAACGCCCCCTACGACGGCGATCACCCAGGCCACGATCCATTTATGCAGTGCGCGGGTGTTGATTCTCAGCCGCCGCAGCTTCTCGCGCAGATCGTTCTCGACGTACGCCAGGCCTTTGGCGAAGTACTCTTCGCCGGCCATCGTGCCCAGACTGATGCTCAGGCCCACCAGGGCCGTACCTGCCAGAAGGAATATCATGGGGGAGTAAACCTGAGTCCGTTAGACCGTGCCGTCTCGTCCTCGCGACCGTACAGAAACTTGAGTTCCAGAAGCTTTTTCTGAATCAGCGATTCGACGAACGTTGGCAGGTAACCGGTAGGGTGCAGCGCCTTTCCGTCGCGGTAGTTGTAGATGTCGATGATGATCAACTGTTGTGTTTCGGGGTCGATTCCCGCCACCTCAGAGACCTGCGTCACAACCCGCTTTCCTCCGGGCATGCGCGTGATCTGCACGATGACATCGATGGCCGAGGCAATCTGCCGGTGAATCGAAACGACCGGCAGATCGACCGCCATCAGCACCAGCACCTCAAGTCGCTTGATGACCTCTTCAGAGCTGTTGGCATGGACAGTCGTCATCGAGCCGTCGTGGCCGGTGTTCATGGCCTGCAGCATGTCGATGGCCTCGGGCCCGCGGCATTCGCCGACGATGATGCGATCGGGGCGCATGCGCAGCGCGTTCTTGACGAGATCGCGAATCGTATAAGCCCCGGCCCCTTCGACGTTGGCCTGCTTGGTTTCGAGGGTGACGACGTGGTCCTGATGCAATTGCAGCTCGGTTGTGTCCTCGATGGTCACAATCCGTTCTTTGTGGGGAATGAAGCTCGAGAGCACATTGAGCATGGTCGTCTTACCGGTTCCCGTTCCGCCGCTGACGAGAATATTTTTGCGGTCGATGACGCAGGCCCGCAGAAACACCGCCGCCGAGGGGGTCATGCTTCCCAGCTCGATCAAGTCGTCCATGGTAAAGCGGTGTGCCGGAAACTTTCGAATCGTCAGGCATGGCCCGCGAATCGCCAGCGGGGGAATGATGGCGTTGACGCGCGACCCATCGGGGAGCCGCGCGTCGACCAGGGGCTGGCTCTTGTCGATGCGCCGGCCGACCTGGGCCACGATCCGTTCGATGATCGATTCGGTCACCTTGTCAGAAATGAATCGCCGGCCCGAGAGTTCGAGAACCCCCTCCCGCTCGACATAAATCAAATCGCTCTTGACGACCATGATTTCATTGATCGTGGGGGCCCGAATCAGATCCTGCAGGGGACCAAACCCAAAGACCGTATCCTTCAGATCCTTCTTGAGCGTGCGCAGAATGAGGTACCGCCGCAGTTCCTGATGCAGGTGCGGCCGCACCAGCGGAAAAACAGCCGCAAACTGGTTTTCGACCTTCTGGATGCGGCTCGACAGGTCGAACTCGCTGTCGAGCGCCATTCGTTCGCGCGTGTACCGCAGCAGTTCCTTCAGCTCGGCCTCGCGTTCTGCGATGAGCGTGGCAGGAATGTCGAATTCGTTACGCACCAGCCCCCCCACCTCGCCTTCACCCGTCCCGCCCAGCAGCGCCCGGCCCCCCTCGAGAATCAACTGGTTGATCAGATAATCGCGCAGCGTCAGCCCTGTCACCTCCTCCAGCAAAGCGGCGTTCTCGGGACCGAACAAACTCAGCTCACGGCAGATGTCTTCAATGTTGTTTTCGAGCAGCAGAATGCTTTCGGTGTTTCCCACGCGATTGTTTTCGAGCTCGTACAAATCGAGCCGCTCCAGCAGCTGTTTGTGAATCCGCAGTTCGAGATCGGCCATGACTGTCCGCAGGTGGGCCTCGAGCTGCACGCGGGTAATCACCGACGCGGCTTCGGCCTCGAAGGTCAGCGAATAGGGCCAGATGCGCACCTGCTGACCAGGGGTGAACTCGAGCGTCTGTCCACCCAGCACTTCGGTCTCGCCGACCATACAGCCATTGATGCCGACGTTCTCAAGCCGCAGCTTGCCGTTCTGCTGCGTCACAATCGCATGCCGCTTCGAAACCAGCGGGCTGTTGAGGACGATCGAATTTGCCAGATCGCGGCCAATGTGAATCTGCGGATCGGCAATCTCGACCATCGTGCGACGACTGTCGTGAATCTTGTTGTACCAGACCTTCATAAACCTCTACTCGTTTCGCAATGAGACGCAGCGGAGTCTGGCGCACGTTCGGCGCGCCCGTTGCCGGCAAACAGTCGTCACTTCTACTTCAAGCCTTT
>JAYTRB010000359.1:0-2829 GCA_043746425.1 Planctomycetia bacterium | reverse complement strand
GTGATAATCTGTACCCGACCCGTCTGCGCTCCCAACAATACGTCGTTGGGGACAAACTGCCCCGTCGGTTGCAGACGATCGAGCACTGGATGCCGCCCTTCGTGGATTTCCAGAATTGGCTCGGTGGTAAGCACTGGCCGACAGTAATTTCCCTTGACCGCCAGTACTGCCAGTGCGGAAAGCACGTCCACCTGCGCCAGCACATCGGCCGTCTGACGTAAACGAGTTCCCTGAGCTGCGACGATCGTTCGCAATGAATTGAAAAGTTCCTGCTCGAGGTTCTGGGCCTGCTGTTCGGCCCGCAACACCTTCTCTTCATGCACTTTGAGTTCGGGAGTGATGAAGCGTTCCTGATTTTTCAGGGTCTGCTTGCGGATGTAGTCGGGGGGGATCGGAGTCCGCGCCGCCTGCGCCGCGGTAATTTCAAGGTAATAGCCGAATACCTTGTTGAAGCCGACCTTGAGGCTCGGAATTCCCGTCCTTTCGATTTCCTGCGCCTGATAGCGGGCGATCCATTCCTTGCCGCCGCGGGCCAGGTCGCGCAATTCATCGAGTGCCGCGTTGAAGCCCGGACGGATCAGCCCCCCTTCGAGAAGCGAGAGCGGCGGATCATCGACGAGTGCTGCTTCAACGGCAGTGCGCACATCGGCACACAAATCGAGCAGCGCCTCTAATTCGCCGAGCAGCGCACCCCGGCGCCCGCACAGCTTGGCTTTGATTCTCGGCAGCAGTTCGAGCGTGTTTGTCAGAAATCGCAGATCGCGCGGGGAGGCCCGTCCTGTCGCCACCCGCGCCGTGAGGCGCTGCAGATCATACGCACTCTTCAGTGATTCTCGCAGTTCCTGACACAGAATGTGGGCCCCTGCCAGCTCTTCGACCGCGTCAAATCGACTGTTGATCGCCTCGAGATTCGTCAAGGGGTTTGACAGCCAATCGGCCAGCAGGCGGGCGCCCATCGGCGTGGTCGTTTCGTCGATCACTGCCAACAAACTGCCTTCGCGCTTGTCGTCGCGCAATGTCCGCACGAGTTCGAGACTGCGGCGCGTGGCTTCGTCGATGAGCAAATTCTCGCCGCGCACGAAGGGTTCAAGGCGCGCAATGTGATGCAGCGCACTCTTTTGCGTTTCGTGTGCGTACTCCAGCAGCGCACCGGCCGCGGTGATTCCCGGCGAAGAATCGTCGGGCCACCCGAACCCCTCGAGCGTTGTGGTTCCGAAATGGTCGAGCAGGACTCGTCGGCAGTGCGTGGGAGAAAAACACCACGACGCGCGTTCCGTCAGCAGAGTATGGTTTCCTGCCGCCACAGCAATCGTGGCGTTCGCCTCAGGAACGAGACATTCGGCCGGTGTCAACCGGGCCAGTTCGTCGGCCAGGTTTTGAAACTCGACTTCGGCAGCCACAAACCGACCCGTAGAAAGTTCCAGCCATGCCAGGCCATACAGATTCTTTTCTACGCAGATTGCGGCCAGAAAATTGCTTTCGCGTGGATCCAAGAGGGCATCTTCGGTGAGCGTTCCCGGCGTAACGATACGGGTGACTTCACGCTTGACAAGCCCCTTCGCCACGGCAGCGTCTTCGACCTGCTCGCATACCGCCGCGCGAAAGCCGGCATGAATCAGCCGCCGCAGGTAATTGTCGAGCTGATGATACGGAAACCCAGCCATGGGTATCGGATTGGTCGATCCCTTGTCGCGACTGGTAAGCGTCAGCCCCAGTACACGGGCCGCAGCCTGGGCGTCTTCGTAGAACAACTCGTAAAAGTCGCCAATCCGAAACAGGAGGATCGTCCCCGGATTCTGCGCCTTGACTTCGAGATAGCGCTGCATCGCGGGAGATGGTTTTGTCTCGCTCATTTCTTGGCGGTCGGCTTTTCAGGAAACAGGTTGCTGACGCTGGTGCGGTCATGCACTGAGCGAATGGCCTGCGCGAAGAGCGGGGCAACCGTAATGATCGAAATATTCTCGGGATAAAGATCGACTCGAACTTCGATCGTGTCGGTGATGAACATCCGTTTGATGATGCTTGCCCCGATCCTGGCGGCCGCCCCCTTCGACAGAACGCCATGCGTGACGGCCGCATAGATATCGCGTGCACCGCGCTGCTTCAAAGTCTCGGCCATAGCAATCAATGTGCCGCCAGTGATCGTAAAATCATCGACCAGCAGCACGTTCTTATTGCGCACGTTGCCAATCACTTCGAGAACGACCGCCTTTTCGTCATGGGCCGGCCGGGTCTTGTTTCCGATGGCGACCGGTGCCCCAAGAAGTTGCGCATAAGAGGCGGCATCTTTCGCAAAACCGATGTCGGGGCTGCACACGACGAGGTCGGGAATGTTGAGCTGGCGAATGTGCTCGCAGATGACGTGCCGGCCATAGAGGTGATCCACTGGAATGTGAAAGAACCCCTGGATTTGCGGGCTGTGCAGGTCCATCGTCAAGACCCGGTCGCAACCAGCCGACTCGATCGCATCGGCACACACCCGGGCCCGAATTGAAACGCGGGGCTCGTCCTTCTTGTCACCCTTGGCGTAACTGAAAAACGGGATGACCGCCGTAACCTGCTGCGCACTGGCACGGCGGAGTGCGTCGATCCAGAACAAAAGTTCCATAAAGTTGTCGTTGACCGGATAATGCACTCCTTGAATAACGAATACGTCGCGACCGCGGACGTTTTCAAGCACGCGGACGAAGACGTTCCCTTCGCTGAAATATTGTGCCTGGCTGGGAACGACGCTGACCCCTAATTCATTGGCAATTTCCCGTGCCAATTTTGGATTGCCCGAGCCGGCCAGAATAGCCAGGTCGCCCTGCGGGGGCTGAAACGGCATCA
>JAYTRB010000358.1:0-1545 GCA_043746425.1 Planctomycetia bacterium | reverse complement strand
GCGTCGGCCATCGTGACGTAGCGCAACGCAAACACAAACCCCAAAAGTGCCATGGTTCCACCCAGGACGAGACCCGTCCCCAGTTCGCGGCGACAGATGCGAAATTGTATTTCGCGATTGAGCTGACCCAAGGCCATTGCGCGAATCACGAGCGTTGCCGATTGCGAACCAGCATTGCCGCCGCTGGCCAATACCAAAGGCAGGAACCACACCAGCCACAGCAGGTGTTTTGTCTCATCGTTGTAATGGCTGAGCACCGCCGACGTCCCGAACCCCGCCACGAGCAACAAGACCAGCCAGATACCCCGCTTCCACGCCAGGGTGAAGAAGGACGTCGACAGGTATCCGTCTTCAAGGGGACTGACGCCCCCCATGAGGTGCGCATCTTCGGTGGCTTCCTGCTGCAACACATCGAGCACATCGTCGTGGGTAATGATTCCGACCAGCCGTCCCTGATCGTCGACAACCGGCATGGCGATAAAGTCGTATCGCGCCATTCTGTTGGCGACGACTTCCTGGTCGTCGTCGACGCGCACCGAGATGACGTCCTGGTCCATCAATTCGGCCACCGCCGCTTCGGGCCGGGCCAGAATCAGCGTTCGCAGCGACACAAAGCCGTGTAAATGCCGCGCGTCGTCGATGACATACACATAATAAATTGTTTCGCGATTGGGGGCCTGCAACCTGAGCTGCGCCAGGGCATCTCTGACCGTGACGTCTTCCCGCAGCGAAGCGTACTCGGTGGTCATGATCGAGCCGGCGCTGTGTTCCGGGTACGAAAGGAGCTTGCGAATGTCTCCGCGTTCGGCCTGGGCTACGAGCGGCAACAGCAACTCAACTTGCGCCTGGTCCATGTTCTTGAGAAGCGCCACGCGATCGTCGGGGGCCATCTCTTCGAGTACCGCCGAGAGGTGCGCTTTGTCCATGGTCGCCACCAGCTCCATCTGCCGGGCGAGACTCAGGAATTCAAAGATTTCGACTTGTCGGCGGAGACCAGCCTGTGCGAGAACGCGCCAGCATTCTGTGGCTACGAGGGCATCCAGATTCTCGGCTACGACCCCCGAATGAAATACCGCGCAGAACTCCTGCATGGCCGACACGTCATTTTCGATCAGCATTTCCCGCAATTCGGGAAGCAGCAAAGGATCGTACATGGCGGCGGTTCCAGAATAGAAAACCCCGGATGGAAAGACGAATTCCACCGGGGGTGAATCTGGGAAGAGTTGATTGTCTGGGTGTGATTCGGCGACGACTACCGTTTCGAGAACTGGAAGCTTCTGCGAGCCTTGCGATGTCCGTATTTCTTGCGTTCGACCATGCGGTCGTCACGCGTGAGATAACCGCCGTCGCTGAGAGCACCGTGCTGTTCAGGATGAAGTGCCTGAATCGCGCGGGCGACGCCGAGGATGACCGCCCCGGCCTGGCCATTGATACCCCCACCTGAAGCCCGCACCCAGATGTCGATCTGCCCGAATACACCTGTCGCTCGCAAAGGCGCTTCAATCATCAGCCGATGCCGCTCAACAGGAAAATACTCGTCAAACG
>JAYTRB010000357.1:0-3258 GCA_043746425.1 Planctomycetia bacterium | reverse complement strand
ACATCGAATTCGCTGCGGGCCAGTTCGTCGGGGCCGACCCCCTTCACATCATACTGTTTCTTGAGCTCTTGAGAGATGCGCCACTCGGGCAATTGTCGCATCGACTGCATGTCGAAGCCCCCTGCCACCTGGGCGTCGGTCTTCAGAATTCCAACCGTCTTGCGGTTCGATTCTGACACTGTGCGCAGCGACCGGGTGAGCTCGTATTCCACCGGTGTTCCCTTGTCGAAAAACGGAATCACCACCTGCTCATCAACACTGGTAACCACCACTCCCAGATACACGTCATCGCGTACGACGCGCCCGCCCCGTTCAGTCTGCACATCCTGCGGCTCAATTCCGTACCGCCGGGCGTCTTCAGCAGCATCGCTGTACTTCTCGGTGTTGACGATGCGCACTCGAACCTGGTCTCCCCCTTGCTGATCGAATTGCCGCAACAGGCCGATAAGCGTCGAGCGGGCCGACACCAGGTCGCGCGGCACCTCGGGGCTGATGAAGGCCTGAATCAAAACGGGTCGCTCGGGTTTGAGCCGGCCAATCACTTCTTTCGTGGTTCGCGAGAGGGTGTAGAGTCTTTCGGCGGTGAAGTCGAGCCGTCGCGTCGTACCGGCGGCAACGACATTGGCGCTCACCAGTATCGCCCCCAAGGCCACAGACCGAACCAGATAATGGGCCCACATCGGCGACTGGTGTGGGCCGCCAGACCAGTGCCGGCGACTGATGAACACCAGATTCAGATAGAGAAACAGCACTGTCAGCGATATGAAATAGAACAACCCCCCCAGTGGAATCATTCCCAGACTGAAATCGCGAAATTGTTCGCCGACCGATAGTCCCTGAAACAGCCGGCTGATGGGAAACACCCGCTCGATAAATCCCGGCACGCCCACCACCGCCAATTTGTCGATAAATACAGGAATGGCACACAGCAGTGCCCCCAGCACATACGCCACGGGGGCGCTCGACGTCAAAACCGAAGCCAGCATGCCGGCGCTCAGCAGGGCCGATCCGACGACCGCATAACCGAAGTAGGTCGCAAATGTCAGCCCCCAATCGGGTGAGCCGAGAATCGATAAAACCAACACGTGCGACAGCGAAAAAAACAACGCGACCAGATACACCCCCATGACCGCGGCGTACTTCCCGAGCAAGACTTCGATGTCTGAGACCGGCAGGGTGAACAACAGTTCGTCAGTTCCCAGCTTGCGCTCATCGGCCCAGACCCCCATCGTGATGGCGGGCACGAAAAACAGCAGCAGCACGGGAAATACGGCGTTGAGTTGGTCGAGGTTTGCCAGGTTGTTGGCAAAAAACTGCGGAGTGAAGGCGAAATACGACTCCAGCGCCACAAATGCCACGATAAACAAATACCCGATCACGCCCGAAAAATAGCTCAGAAAGTTCCGTTTGAAAACAGCATTGATCACATGCATTCGCAACTTCATCGAATCGTCCCTCGAAAAATCGAAGAGTTCCATTGGCGGATCAAGCGACCGGCGCTTCGCCGCAGAAAAAATTGCCCTGAATCCGTAACACTATAAATTGCGGAAGCCCGACTCCGCTGTTTTCAATCCGGCTTGCCCGTACCGATCTGCCTTGCCCGTATCGAACTACTCTGGCAAAGGCCCGACTATGCCGACGCAAGACGGGTCAACTGCCGGAAGTGCGCCTCCATGTCGTGTTCCTGACCTTCCATTTCGGCGATGCCGCCGTCCAGGACGATCTGCCCTTCGTTAATCAGAATCACCCGACTGGCGACCGCCCGCACTTCCTGAAGAATATGGGTCGACAACAGAATCGTCTTGGTCTGCCCCAGTCCGCGGATCAGGTCGCGCACATCATGCACCTGGTTCGGGTCTAATCCCGATGTGGGCTCGTCCAGAATGAGAATTGGGGGATCATGCAACAGGGCCTGCGCCATGCCGACCCGCTGCCGAAACCCGCGCGACAGTTTGCTGATAGGCTTGCCCCACACCCCCTCCAGTGAGCACTTGTCGGCGACATAATCGAGCCGTTTTTTCAGCGTCGCCTTATCGAGCCCCCGCGCTTCGCCCAAATACTTAAGCAGGCTGGAAGGGGTCATTTCGAGATATAGCGGGCCATTTTCGGGGAGATACCCGATCATTTGGGCCGCGGCGATTCGCTGTGAGTATACGTCGAAACCGCCGATTCTGGCCGTCCCCATTGTCGCCGACAGAAAGCCGGTGAGAATCTTCATCGTCGTCGATTTTCCGGCGCCGTTAGGCCCCAGAAACGCAGTCACCTGACCGCGCGGAATCTTGAACGACACATCTTTAATCGCGGCAAACGGACCGTAGTATTTGCACAGTCCGTTGGCCTCGATCATCAGCTCTTTTTCGGAACTCGACATCGTCACCTCATCCCTCGGACAATTTCCTGACCCCAAACAATTTCAAACCTATTGGTTTACAAGGCTTTTGCACGGCTGTCCAGTGTTCGGGCGGTAGAAAACAGACCGCGGCCCTGGCCGTGATGTCTCGATGCGTATTGAACCTCCTCGATGAATTTACGACGAATCACCCCAAGGCGTTAGGGAAAAACCGAATTTTCTGCACATCTCGATCGTCATCCTACGCGAATTTCCTGAGCTGTGCCCGAGCGCGCCCCGAGACAACCCGGTATGTTGGCCTGGAAGGGCGTTGTTTAATCCGGCAGACGGCCCTCAGCAGCGGTATCGCCCCGGCGTAATTCCCCGTGACAAAATCAAGTGTCGCTCGTGAATCTGGCATTGTCGAGCTGTTCGTTCAGGAACGCACTCCACTGGCGGCTTGGCCCGGCGCTAAGCATTCAACACACGCATCGCAGGTCGCATCGGGTTTGTCGTGGCGTGTGAACACGTCACCATGCCGCGCGAAATTCAGCCCCCATGCGTTTTGCCCCAGCGTCTGGCGCACTTCCATGCAACTGGCGCGCAGCCGCCATACAAATCATGTCTTCCATAGATATCAGCCTGCCTCCCATAGATATCAGAGCGAACGGACCTGATATCTATGAGAAACCCTCGAGAATCGATCCATAGATATCAGAATTCTCCATAGATATCATTTTTTGCGGGCCGAACTCATTTTTTGCAGCCTTGAAGTAAACATGGGGGCTTTGGTGAAATTGAGATCCCGTCAGCGGAGACGGAAAGTGGGTGGCAATGCAGCAGATATTGGGTCGGCGAAGCGGGACGGAATTCGGGCGATGATCGCCGATCTTGGCGATTCGCATCGCTGGCCGGATGGCTCGGATCAC
>JAYTRB010000356.1:0-2740 GCA_043746425.1 Planctomycetia bacterium | reverse complement strand
GGCAACCCCTTGGGACTCGAGCGCTCGGTTTCACAGGGGATTATCAGCACCCGCAATCGCAATTTCACCGGAATCACCTTCATTCAGACGACAGCCGAGATCAATCCCGGAAACAGCGGCGGACCGTTGTTCAACCTGCGGGGCGAAGTTGTGGGGGTCACGAACATGAAGTTGATGCTGGGCGAGGGCCTGGGATTCGCCATTCCCGTCGCCTATGTCAAACATTTTCTCGACAACCGCGATGCCTTCGCGTTCGATAAAAACAATCCCAATACCGGTTTTCGCTACCTCGAGGCCCCGCGACGAAAGAGCTTTTCGGCGGTGCCGCCGCCGGCCTCGAACGACGTGCCGGCTGGCTCTGAAAAGCCGGCTGACGCGAAAGCGAATTAACAGGCAGTGTCATTCAATGGCGCGCATGAACGCCAGAGCCGGTGCAGATGGCAAGTGAAACTGCGTCTTTCATGACACTCGACGGTGTCACGCGGGGTATATCGTGCGGGATAGAGTTCCCCGGAGCACTCGGAGACTATGTCACTCACCAATTAGGGATACGAAAGGCCTCAGGGATATGATGACACGGACACGAAAACTGGCGGTATGGCTGGCGGCCTGCCTTCTCGCGGTGGCGGCTGGGCGTGCTGGCTTTGCCGATGAAGCGATTCCCAGCGAACGGCGGCTTCCTAAAAACGTCGTGGCCTTCATGTCACTCCGGAATGTTTCTGATTTCAAGGCCCAATGGTCGAAGACCCTATTTGGGCAACTCGAACGGGACGATTCTCTGGCCGATTTTCGTTCGGATGTCGAAAAGCAGTTGGCAGAGGCGTCTCAGTCACTGGAAGACCGAATGGGCCTTTCGCTCGACGACCTGTTGTCGATTCCGCACGGCGAGATCGCCGCGGCGGCCATAAACGGGCCGGGAGCAAAGCCTGCGGCCGTCTTGTTTTTGGATTTTGGCGAGCACGAAGAGCCGCTGCAGAAGCTGCTGGCCAAGGCAGCCGAGTCGGCGGAGAACGACGGGGTGAAACGCAGCGAGGAAGAGATCGAAGACACACGCGTCATCGTATTTCAAAAGCCGGCTGAAGACGTCGAAAAGAAGTCGCAAGAACTCGGGGCGTATTTTTTGAAGGATACGTTCCTGGTATTGGGAACTGACCTGACAGCCATTAAGGCCGTACTGTCGCGCTGGGACGGAAAGCACGACCGCACTCTGGCTGAAAACGAGGTCTATCGTTACATCCTCGAAAAATGCCGCGATGAGAACGCCGATAGCGCACCGCAACTCAACTGGTTCATTGACCCCGTTGCAATGGTTCAGGCGTTGGTGGAAGTGCCGCAGGCGCAGGTGGCGGGACAGATGGGCCAGATCCTGGCGGCGGTTCCGGCGATGATTCCCATTTTGGGATTCGACAAATTTCGGGGAATGGGCGGTACGTTCGACATTGCGCGCGGCGACTATGATATGGTCAGCCGGACGTTGGTCTGTCTCGATCGTCCGTCGAAGGGGGTCGTCAATCTAATTCAATTCGACCAAAAGGCGCAAGCCCCGCCGAAATGGCTGTCGACCGACTGGTCGGGATATACCGGGCTGAACTGGAACGTGGGGAAGGCATATACCGCAGTCGAAGGCTTCGTGGATATGTTCCAGGGGCCAGGCACGCTGGCGCAGATGATTCAGGGACTGGCCGACAACGAGAATGTCGGCGGGATTCATCTCAAGAAAGATGTCCTTGACCAAATCACTGGCACAGTACACTTGGCACACGATGACGCGGGGGAAAAGGAGGACGCCGCGGATGCGTTTCTCGTGGCCGTCGAGTTGAAGAACGTCGCCGCCTTCCGAGCCACACTCGCCAAGGTGGCGCGTATTCCGGGAGTAAAGATCAAAGAACGGGAATTTCAGGGTGAGATGATTTATGAGATTGAGGGAGGCGGTGGAGCGGACGACGACGATGACGATGATGGAGATGGAGACGAGAAGCAATTCAGCATGACCATTGCCGAGAGCCACTTGATGGTGGCCTCGCGTGTGCGCCTTCTTGAGCGGGTGCTGCGAGGGGTGGCCGATCGCGAAACCTTGGCCGAATCGGCCGCTTACAAACGCATCGCCCGACAATTTCCCGTGCAGACGGCGATGATCAGTTTCAGCCGCCAGGATACGCAACTCAAGCAATTTTTGGAGGTGCTTAAAGGAGGGCACGCGGGCCTGCCAGAGGGTGCATTGGGATCGTTTGACTTTTCGAAGCTGCCGGACATTCAAGCCCTGAAAAAATATATGCCCGTCTCGGGTGGGTTTATGGAACGCGACGAGCGCGGGCTGAAAATCACAAGTTTCAGCTTGCGGAACTCAGCGGAATAGCGCAAGGCTGGGCATTCTATGCCCAGCAGAATGAAAGCAGCCGGGGGTACTTGTTCGACGACCAAACGTGGTTTCAACAACGCCACGGAACAGCATCCCGCTATGGACATCACGATTTCCCGGAACCTTGCCGATTGGCAGGTGTTTGTTGTCATACCGGGGCGAGCGGCAGGCTTCGGTCGCATTCGAGGATTGAGCCTTATCTCCATAGGAACCGTCGTCATGAACGCCAGAATCCTTCTGCTGGCATTGATTTTTGGTCTGGTCTTGGCGCCCAATCTGCTTTGGGCTCAAGAGGTCACGCCACCCGAAAAGGGGCCGGCGCAGGTATTCGCCGAACTCGACAAAAATGGCGATGGCATACTGACGGCCGCGGAGGTCGGC
>JAYTRB010000355.1:0-6205 GCA_043746425.1 Planctomycetia bacterium | reverse complement strand
CAACCGCGGCGGTGAACCAGGCAGCAAGCTCGGCCGGAAAACAACGGGCTCGGAAAAATCCTTTTCAGTTCGATGGCTATTTTTTGGCCATGAAACCGGCGTGACCCTGACGTACCTCGACACGCCTGGCAACTCGCGCGACAGCCGGCAACGCCAATCTCAATCAGGCTTGTCAACGATGATTATACGCAATGCCATATCGGCATGAGACTTACGCTTCAAACGACAAAAACCGCATTCGCTGGGTCAGGGGCTGCGGCATAAATTTTTTGTAAGGTTCAGGAAACGGCGCATCATATGCCCTTCACTGGCAAGTTTGGCGTTGCTGCCTTCGAAGCCCGGGGACCAGACTGAAGTGCGCTTCTACTGGCATTCGTCGTGGATTCAATCAGTGCTGGTCCCCTGGCTCGTCGGGCGCCGCTGTCGCCAAGATGAATTTCGCCGCGACCTGCGCGTATGGAAAATTCTGCGTCAAAGACAAAAGCAAAAGCCCGGGTTCAATCATTTGAGGAATACGCTTGAAAAACAGGCTGGGGATCGACCGCACCACAGCCCGGAAGATACCCGCGGCGCCGACCTGAAATCTGACACAGGAGCAGCAGATGCGCGACAGTTCCACCACCGTTGATCTCGGCGCGTTGCTCACATGCTTTACCGCAGAACTGGCTGACGCCGCGTACAGCGTGTTGCTTCGATCGCGAATATGCGGCTCTTGGATCGACCTGAAGATGGATGTCTGGAGGGCTCTCGCCGAAACAGTGAAACGACGCATGGAACAGATCTCCCGGGCGAATCGACCTACGCATTTGATTGAGCCCTGGCGAGAAGCCGTGCTGGCGGAATTGACCGATGCCGCCTACCGCACGGGGTTGCGGTACGGATTGCAGAGCTCCTTTCTCGACGTCGAACTGGAATTGCATCGGGCGTTATCGCTTGTTGTCGAACGACTTCCAGCGCGACACTCAGTAGCAGCACGCCTCTGGCGGCTGCGACCCGGGCTGCATGTCTGATCCTTCGCGGACTGGCGGTTCCCGTCATGCTCAGCGACGCTGACGTGCATGCTGACACGCGGCTTCAGCGTTAACCTCCGACAGAGGGTCGCGTCGTCACAACCGATAATTCCGAATTAATGCGAAAAACCGTTAATGAAGGAATAGACGGACTCCCGAATAATAGTATGCGCGGGCTCACTCCGTAAATCGGTTGCGCCGGCCAAGTGCCGCGGTTTTGGGACGCGATCCGACCGAATTCGATCCAGCGGCAGGGAGGCAGGCACCACACCAGGTGCATTATCTGCAATTCATTCGGGTTGATAAGGCGCACCATGTTGGCCTGCTTGCTCGATCGAGTTGAGAGGTTGCAAGACTGGGTGCCACGAAGGGCACCAGGTCAATTTCGTTTCGCGAAACGACCCAAGAGAGCGAGCTACCCGCTGCTGGTGCAGGCGAGCACCCTGTTTGCTTTGCTGCTGGCAATCTCTGGCTGCACAAACTTGAGCCAATGGGCGCATAACGGTTTCAAGCTGGGACCAAACTACGAGCGACCAGGCGCGGCGGTCGCTGAAGGCTGGGTCGATCGGGCAGATCCTCGGGTCAAGAGCGTGCCGGCACAGGATTGTGCCTGGTGGACCGGGCTTAACGATCCGACGTTGAACCGGCTGATCGATACGGCGTATCAGCAGAACCTCGACCTGCAAACCGCCGGCGCCCGAATCCTCGAGGCCCGGGCCCGCAGGAACATCGCGGCAGGCAATTTGTTTCCACAGTCTCAGACGGCGGTCTCGGCCTACGCTCATGCCCAAATCAGCCAGAATCTCGGATTGCCGTTGCCCAATACGCTCAACATCTGGGCCGATGGCTTCAACGCCTCCTGGGAACTCGATTTCTGGGGGCGTTACCGCCGATCGATCGAAGCCGCTGACGCGACTCTGGAGGCATCGACAGAGAGCTATGGCGAAGCTCTTATTCTAGTTTTGTCGGAGGTGGCCTCGAATTACGTGCAGTTGCGAACCTTTGAGCAGCGGCTGCAGTACGCGCAGGAAAACGTAGCGATCCAGAAGAAGTCGCTGGAACTGGCTGAAGCCCGATTTGCACAGGGAGCCGGGACAGAACTCGACGAGCGACAAGCGCGGTCAAACCTGGCGCAAACAGAATCGTCAATTCCTCCGCTACAGGCCGGCCGACGGCTCGCTGCCAATCGACTTTGCATTTTATTAGGGATGCCGGTCACCGACCTGGCAAACCAGATCGGGCCCGCACCGATTCCTAATGCCGCGCCGGAACTGGCTGTCGGCATTCCGGCCGACTTATTGTGTCGACGTCCCGATATTCGCCGCGCCGAACGCCAGGTCGCCGCGCAGTCTGCCCAGATCGGCATTGCACAGTCCGATCTCTATCCGCGCCTGGGTGTAAGCGGCTTCATTGGCTATGTGGCAGACGATCTGAGCAACCTGTTTTCGTCCAACAATTTCACCGGCTTCATCCTTCCGACGTTGCAGTGGAACATTCTGAACTACGGCCGCATCGTCAATAATGTTGCGGCACAAGACGCGCGGCTGCAAGCCACAACCCTGCAATACCAGCAGACTGTGCTCACCGCGGGACGTGAGGTCGAAGACGCCCTCGTGCAGTTCATCCAGGCGCAGCAGCAGGCACGACATCTGGAACAGGCCGTCACCGAAGCCCAGCGTTCTGTGGAATTGGTCGTCAAACAGTTTGATGGCGGAATCACGGATTTTAATCGCGTCTACACCACCCAATCGCAATTGGTGACCCAGCAGGACCAACTCGCTTCGACGCGGGGAAGCATCGTGCTGTATTTGATTCAGGCGTACCGGGCGATGGGGGGCGGCTGGGAATTCTTCCTGGAGGGGCATGGAATGCCCGATCTGGAGGGCCCGACGCAAGCCATTCCAGTACCTGAAGCAACCGCCTCAAAATGAAAAATATCGCAGGCGGATTGCTCAGATTCCCGAGGCTGCCAGCTCAGTTCGTCTGGCCGAACTTTTGCGACCATTTCTCACGCAGGGCCTCGTGTAAGCGGTTCTGAAAACCTGCGGGCATGGCATACGGTTCGCCGGCTTTGTAAAGGGCAATCGTCTTGCGGATGTTATCGACGACGACCTGACATGGATGGCAGCCCGCCAGGTGATCCGAAAATTCTTCGTAGACTGCCAGAATCGTGGGGTCGTCCACATATTCATTCAGCGCCTTGAGTAGTTCGTCACAAGTCATGGTCGCTCTTTCGCCCGCTGAGGCTTCTGATCTGCCAGGTCGAGAAGGGTGTTTTTCCAGAAGCAGTTATTCGTGGTTATGTTCGGGAAAGACGCGCGTCGCCTCGTCGCCGAGTGTATGTGTCAGGCGTTCCCGCAACATCAGCCGCGCGCGCAGCAACCGCACTTTCACATTGGCCTCGGTCAATTCCAGCGCCGCTGCGGTTTCATGGACGGTCAGTCCTTCGATATCGCGGAGCACGAACACGACCCGGTATTTGTCGTCCAAGTCGGCCAGGGCCTCGTCGAGCAGTTGCCGGACTTCGGCACTTCGGGCGAGGTTTTCGGGATTATCGCGCCACCGGGCAATGTAGTTCGGGTGAGGCAGCGTGGCGTATTGATCAGCCGGATCGGCGGCCTCCAGAGGTACCGTTGGCAAGCCCCGCTTTTTACGCAGCAACTTGAGCGAATGATTGGTCGCGATCCGCAGCACCCAGGTGGCCACCGAAGACTCTTCACGAAATGTTTCGAGGTGCTCGACCAGGCTCAGAAACGTCTGTTGGACGACATCTTCAGCATCCTGCCGTTGTCCGACGATTCGCACGGCGATCGAGAAGACCTGCGATTGAAAACGGGCGACCAGAGTTTCGAGTGCCGCAAAGTCTCCTTCACGGGCCCGTTTGAGGAGCGGTAGATTTGCATCCTCAGACTCAGCAGTGGAATCAAGGGTGGCCTCGAAGCTGGCCGCAGACGGGTTCGATGCGCCGGGATAAGTCATTGTGTTTTCAGGTCAGGCGGTCGAGACGAACAGGTACGCCGTCATGACGACACCCAACACAGCCAGCAGCACGGTGACCATCACCCCCAGCGACCAAGGCGAAGGATGGTAGGCGTCTCCCCGCTGGAAGCTACGAATCAGACGAACATGCCGGACTGCCGCAAGCACGTTTACCACGACACCAAGTATAATCAGCGAGGCGCCAATCCACAGCGACAGGCCGGTCGACGGCCGAATTGAAGATCCGCGTTCAGAGGCGATCTCGCGAAGGAACAGACCGAACCGGGCAACCACGAAACCGAAGCCCATCATCGCCAGCCCGGTACGAATCCATGCCAGCAATGTGCGCTCGGCCGCCAGGATCACCCGTGGGTCTGTGGCATGTTGGGAAGCGTCACCTTGCTGTTTTGGGTCCACGACTGTTTCTCGCGCATGCCGGGTCTGTAAAACCATTCGTAAAACGACGATGTCTTCAGCAGGCTGCCAATGCGATTGCGGCACTCCGATTCTCGAACCTTATTCAAAAAATGCAAGTGATTCAATCATGTTTGTCGGCTCGCTGGCCAAATCAAAGTCGGAGGGGAGCTAAAACACGAGTGCCGGGCCGGCCGCCGCGACGGCCCGGCCGGTCGCCTCCCGCTGAACAGCCTGCCGCGAGACATTCGCCTGAAAACCTTGGTGCTTTGCCGCGCCCACGAATCATTGGTACGCTGTGCTGCGCGGGGCCAGCCCCGTTGATACAAACGAATTCAATCGAACAAAGGCCCATTCATGCGCGCCAGCATTGTCAAACAGAAACTTAGTCGGAAAGAACCGGTTGTCGGCATCAGTCTGCATCTGACCGACCCATCAGTCTTCGAGATGACAAGCCTCATGGGTTTCGACTTCATCTGGATGGACCTCGAACATCATGCCTATAGCGTCGAGACGGCTAACAATCTGATGCGCGCCGCCCGCGTTGGAACGTCAGACATCATGGCCCGTCCGGCCAAGGGCGAATTCATGCGTCTGGGACGCCTGCTCGAAGCCGGCGCGCAAGGCATATTGTATCCCCGTTGCGATGACGCCGATGAAGCCCGCCAGGTCGTCCGCTGGAGCAAATTCTCTCCGTTGGGCACGCGCGGGTTTGACGGCGGCAACCCCGACATGCCGTACGGTTCGATGGACCCGGCCGAATACATCCGCCTGGCCAACGCCCAGACGTGGATTGTCATTCAGATCGAAGACCCCAAAGCACTCGAACATGCCGACGAGATTGCCGCCGTCGAAGGGGTTGACGTTCTGATGCTCGGTCCGGCCGATTTTTCGATTCTCAGTGGCATTCCGGGTCAGTTTCAACATCCGAAAATTGAAGAGGCGCTGCAGGTTCTGGCGCGGGCGGCCGACAAGCACGGCAAAGCCTGGGGAACGTTGGCCGGCAGTCCGCAACGCGCGCAAGAGCTGCTCAATCGAGGTGCCCGCTGGACGACCTGCGGCTGTGACCTGGTGTGGGTCAAAAACGGGCTGGAACAGGCGAAACGCGACATCGCCGCCATGCAGCGGCCGGCATAACGGGCGTACGTTGATTACACGACGGCCCTGGTCCATCGACCGGTGCGGTAATACCAGGTGGCGACGATCATGCGGAACACCACATCGGCGCACATACCCGACCAGGCGCCCATCAGCCCCCCTGAACAGACGATGCCCAGAACGTACCCGACCGGAAGCCGAACGCCCATGATACCCACCACATTGATGAACATGACCGCCCGCGTGTCGCCTGCTCCGCGAAGGGCGTAAATGTAGACAATCATCATCGCGAGTGGAATCTGGTACCACGACAAGAACCGCAATGCCGGAATGCCGATCGCCCGGACGGTCTCTTCGGTCGTCATGACACGATAGATGAACTGCGCCCCGAACAAGTACACCACCGCGCCGATCATCGCCACGAACATGCACTGGCGGGCCGCTTCTTTTCCGAGGCGGCGGGCTCTGTGCGGGTCGCCGGCCCCCAGACTCTGCCCCACCAATGTCGCGGCGGCGTAGCCCCACGCAGTGGCGGGAAGATACGTCAGGGCCTCGGCCTCCATGCCGATCATGTGCGCGGCGATGAATGCCTTTTCCTGAGTGCCGTCACCCAGGCGGGAAATGATCATCAGAAACAACCATTGCCCGCTCCACATCAAAATGCCGTCGATGGCCGCGGGCGTGCCGATATGCAGAATGCGGCG
>JAYTRB010000354.1:0-3331 GCA_043746425.1 Planctomycetia bacterium | reverse complement strand
AATTCGCGCGCCAGTGTCGCGACGACCTTCGACCAGCCGTCGAGACGGTGTGGTCGTCGCAGTTCGATAGTTGCATCAGATAATTTCTGGAGCAGACTGGTCGCCCGTCTGGCCGCGGTCTGTTCAGGCAGATCGTTGGCCTCTGCGGAAGTTGCGTCAGAAACCGGGGCGCCGGGAAGCTCGTCACTGGTTTCAGCAGGTTGCGGGTCAGCGGGTCGCGAGTCAGGGGGTCGCGAGTCAGGGGGTACGCGGTCGCAGGTCACGCGGGCAAGGCTGGTCAGAATGCGCTCGCGGCCTTCGTCCAATTCGGCCCGACGAAGTTCAGCCGCCACATCGCGTGCTGCGCGCCGGCCAGAGAATTCCGCCCAATCGGGACGAAACAGGCTCGAATCCAAGAGGGCCATCAATCGGCGGAATGGCCAATCCTCAAGTTCCATCGACAACACATTGAGGAGCGCCTTGAAAGGGGCCAGACGTGAAAGTGGCCGACCCGCTTCACAGGCAAACGGAATTCCGGCTGCGGAAAAAATTTCGTCGATCAGGTCTGCGTATCCGTCGAGATCGCGCACCGCGACGACAATTGACCCGGGCACGACTCCCTCGAGCAAGAGCCGTTTGATGCGCGCGGCCAGCAGATTGACTTCTCCCCCTTGCCCGGCGATGGCGACGGCTTCAATTCCCTGCACATCGCGCGTCTGGGCGACCTGGCGCGGATTCGCAAACAGGTGTCGCGTCAGATGCTCGATGGCCAGGGGCAATGCCTCCGAGTTTGTGCGACGCGCCGGGGCAGCCGCAGCCGGGCCGGGTGCGGCTTGCCCAGGCTCATGAGACGGCGAGCCCGCACACGATGCCGGCGCTGGCTGTGCTTCGGGCTGACAGACTTTGATGTCGACTTTTGCCGCTTCTTGAAGGCGCGCTATGACCGCCGTCGTTTTGGCGAACAGGTCTGAACGCACGAGCGGGTCTTCATTGAAAAGAGAGACCAGCAGTCGATCGGCTTTTTGCGACAACAGCTCGATGATCTCGTATTGTGCTTCTGTAAAATCGGTAAAGCCGTCGATGACGACCAGCGACAGCTCGGCGAATCGCCCCCAGTGCCCCGCCGCGAGTGCTTCGCCGGCCGACCAGAACCGTCCTTCTCCGTCGTACACTCCACCGGCAACGAGCGCGGCCTGGTAACGCGTGTAGATCAGCCCCAACTCGCGGTCGCGCTGCCGTGTTACGCGGGCGGCACAGGCGGCCTCAAACTCTTCGGGCCAGGTGTGGCTGCGTTTCAGTTCCGATATGAAAGCCGACACCAGGTCGAGAAACCCGGATGTCCCCGCAATCTTCTGGAAGTGAACCAATTGTTTTTCTCGAGACAACTCGGCCACAATCCTGCGCAGTAGAATTCGCTGCATCGCCAGCGAGAGCCCGGTCACGGCCTGGGGAGCTGATTTCAAGACCTGATCGGCAAAGTCGTCGAACGTGGCCACATTGGAGCGAAAGACGGCGGGCAACGAACCGTCGAGCAATCTGTCGCGGACTTCGCCCGCCGCGCGATTCGTGGGCGCCAGCCACAAGGTTGTACCGGGGTGTTGCCGGCTCAGCCCGGCGTGCAGCGCATCGCGGTATTGAATCAATAGTTGCGTCGTTTTACCGCTGCCGGCGAGGCCCGCCAGAATTTCGATGCGTTTTTGCATGGTGCGTATTGTACGCGATCTTTGCGGTAATGGAATTGCTGGTCTTGACCGCTCATGGCAATGTGTTTATTCTCCCGCCCCTTCTCAATTTCTCTCGCTATTCCAACCGCACAATACCCGGAACACCTGCCGCAAGACTTACTGCGGCAGAGCGCTCGCGCGCAGAGGAGTCTTACGACCATGAGGAATGGACGCCGACGATTTCTGTGCTTGATTGCGCTCTTTGCGATGGCGGGCTGCCAGAAGCTCAGCCTCCGCTCGCAGAACCCCGACGATGACGTTAAGCCGCCTGAGTCGCAGTTCATCAAAGACCAGGTGACCGTCTCGGGATTGCACCCCATTACGATTGAGGCGGTGGGGCTGGTCACGAACCTCGACAACACCGGCGGCGAGCCGGCTCCCTCGATGTACCGGAGCCTGCTGTTGCAAGACATGCGGAAGCGCGGGGTCACCAACCCCAACACGGTGTTGCAATCGCCGCGGAACGCACTGGTGCTGATTCGCGCGGCAGTGCCACCGGTCATTCAGGTCGGCGATACCTTCGATGTCGAGGTTGTACTTCCCGAGAACACCGAAGCCACGAGCCTGAAGGGGGGCTGGCTGATGGATGCGTATCTGTCGGAACAGGCGATCATTCCCGGTGGCCGGCCCGCTTCAGGCCACGCACTGGCCAGGGCACAGGGGCCGATCATGCTTTCGACCGGTGAAGGAAGCGGCGATTCAAAAGCGAGCTATCTGAAGCGCGGCCGAATTCTGGGTGGCGGAAGGTACATCGGCGGGCTGCGACACATTGACCGCGATCTGGGCCTTTATGTCCGCAGCGATCTGCGCTCGGTGCGCACCACCAAGAAGATTGCCGACGCGATCGGCAAGCGCTTTCACTACCATGATCATGGAATCAAGCGACCGTTGGCCAAGGCGATGACCGACCAGCATATCGAGCTGAAGGTTCATCCGAAGTACAAAGAAAACTACATTCACTACATCCAGGTGATCCGCCACATCGCGCTCGACGAATCGTCAGTTGAGCGCCGCGAACGTATGGAGCGCCTGCGTAAAACGTTAATGGTGCCGCAGACGGCGTCAGAGTCGGCCACCCAGCTTGAGGCCATCGGGCCCGACGCGATTTTGATTCTGAAGGAAGGCCTGAAGAGCGCCGACCCCGAAGTTCGCTATTATGCGGCCGATGCCCTGGCCTATCTCGGCGAGGCTGCCGGAATTCAGACATTGGCCGATGCGGCCCGGTACGAACCTTCTCTGCGTGTGTTTGCCCTGGCAGCGCTTACAACGCTGGGAACCCCCGAAGCGCGAGAGAAGCTGAAGGATCTGATGATTAAGCCCACGATCGAGATCGTCGATGGCGCCGATCACGAAGTGGCGAGCGCTGAGACGCGCTACGGGGCCTTCCGCGCACTGTGGACAATCGACAAACAAGAAGAGTTTCTTGCCACCGAAAGAATGAATGACGAATTCAATCTTCATGTCATTCCTTCTGAGGGCGATACGATGGTGCACCTGACGCAATTTCGCGTTCCCGAAGTCGTCGTCTATGGAACGGGTCAGAATCTTCGCACGCCGATCAGCCTGACGGCGGGACGGCATATCATGATCACGGCGCCTGCTGGCAGCCAAAGCGTCACCGTCAGCCG
>JAYTRB010000353.1:0-7226 GCA_043746425.1 Planctomycetia bacterium | reverse complement strand
TTTCGGGCGACCCTCTTGCAGGCTCGCGTACGGCTGGGCGCGAACCGCATGCTCCCCCGCACGCATGCGCTGCTGGCCGTCGATATCGCGGGCGTTCGCTGGCTGGCCGATCTGGGCTTTGGCAGTTTCGGCTTACTGGAACCAATTCCCCTTGCAGTTCGCGAATTCCGCCAGTTCGCCTGGAGCTATCGATTGTTGCGAGAGTCCGATCTGTGGGTTTTGCAGGCATTGATCGCCGGGAACTGGCAGGATCTGTATGCGTTTACGCTCGAACCGCAGTTTCCTGTCGATTTCGAGCCGGCAAATCACTACGTCTCGACGCACCCCGACTCGCGCTTCGTACAGACGCTCACCGTGCAGCGCGTCGAACCAGAGATGCGGTACGTTCTGAAGAATTTCGAACTTGTGGTCAGCACACCGTCTGGCGATACACGCCGTACGCTCGACAGTAGCCCCGAATTGATCGAGCTTCTGGCGACGCAGTTCGGCTTGTATTTTCCGACCGACACACAATTTCTGCCCGCGACGCCTTTGGTTTGAATGGCTGCATTGAGACGTGACGACGCGGGTGCCGGTCGTGGAAGGCGACGCTGAATCGGGCCGATCATTGCATCCCGGGCACCGCGAAAATGACATCGGCGCCGCCAGCGCTCGACGTCGAATTTGAATCGACCAATGCGGCGTGTATGTCCCGATAATTCTCAACGGCAGGTAGTGGTGTGGCGAAGGGCACCGAGCGATTGTCGAAAGCCCCCGCATGAAAAGCGGGTGGTCATAATGCAAAACCACGGCGACAATTTGGAGCACTTTGGCGATTTCATTCAGAGCCGAAACATCCCGGCCACGCATTTTGTTCGTTCATCGCCCCGCGCAGATTTTTCATGAACGGCACATTTTCGCTTCGCGATGTTGTGGTGGAATCCCTCGACGTTTGACCAACGGCATAGGCGGCCAGTCATGGTTGCGATCAAGAACAGAAACATCGGCGACCGCGCAGCCAGCCGGAAGATTGCCATAAATCACAGGTTACGATGGTTTGGAATTGTGCTGATGGCGGCCTTGAGCGGCTCCAACTTGTCGAAGCACGCAATTGACAGTCGAATGTGCGGGATGGGTGTCCCCGTACAACCTGGGGGTGCCTTCGGATCAGGCATCGGCGTGCGAATCAGCTGACGACCTTCAGCCTCCCGTCGACGGACGGCCGAAGGCCCGGTATCTCGCGAATGCCGGGATTCGGCTTTTTGTGACCTCTGTGCGCGGGAAATTCGTCGCCGCGCCATCAAAGTCGCGCTTCTCAAGGAGACAGGCACTCTTCTCAGAGCGGTTATCCATCAGAAAACCGGCTGCGAGGGTTGAAGCGAGCTTGTATTCTTATTCAAAGCGACATTAAAATTTCACAAAGCGGAGTTACCCTCGCCGCTGTTTTCCAGAGACGGTCAAGTCACAAATTGGCTGTGGCTCACGATTCCATGATTCGGCGATGAATCGGGCCCGAACGCGTTTCACGAGTGTGATCCGCAACGGGGACCAGCGACGCCGTTGAAAACACGAAGGAGCGCCAGCGAGGGCGGAATGTGCGCATGATCATTAAGGAGCAGTTTATGGGCGGGCTGGCCAATGATTCGGATACGCATGAATGCCCGCATTGCGGGCAACAGATGCGTCGCGGAATGATCCGTTGTCGGGAATGCGGCAAGAACATTCAAGAAGTGACCGAAGAGCTCGATTTTGCTCTCACGGGCCACGATCTGATACCCAATCAAGATCCAACCTGCCCGCTCTGCGGTGCAGTCCTTGAGCCGGGCGCCACGGATTGTGCGAGCTGCACATCGGCATTGCTCGATCAACTCCTCAATGGGCCGGCAGAGGAAGCGCCGATATCTAAACGGCATACTGAGGTGAAAAATCCCTCAAATTCAAAGGCCGGATTGCGCGTAAAACGGGCAGCGCCCAGGAAGGACGCCGCAGGCCGCTCTGCATCCGGCTCGGCGCCAGGTGCAGCAAAACCTGCCGCGGCCCGAGCCCGAGCCACAGGCCCGACAGGCGCATCCGCTGCCTCGCAGCGCAGCGCAGCCCCGGTGCCACAGGCCAAGGCCACCGCTCCCGAAGCCATTCCTGCGCCCTCTGCCCCTCAGCCGGTAGACGACGCAGATGGCGACGAGCCGAACGCGACGACGGATGTTGAAACGAGCGCCGCTTGCACGGCGCTCTTGGCGTCGTTGGCCACGGCCAATGAGCAGCTTCGCAGCGAGATCGCAACCGCCTTGGGAAAGCTTGGCGACAAACAGGCTATGGTGCCGCTCGAGCGATATATGGGCGATAAAGACGTTCGTGTGCGGCGGGCAGTCGCCACGGCGCTCGTCAAACTGGGGCACGTTAAAGGAGAGTCACTGCTGGGAATCGCGGAACGCCTGCCGGCCAACGCCATGCTGACAATGGCCCGCGCGACTCCCGCCAAAGTGAGCCGGGGGAACAGCGGCCGCAGTAGCATCGACAGCGGGACGCTTTTGAAAGTTGGGGGTGGAATTGCCGCCGTGGCGATCATCGGCGGGGGCATTTGGTACTGGATGAGCCAGCCTTCGTCGGGCACGCGGGCGAGAAAAGGGAAGCGAGCAGCGACAGCGGCCAAGGCTTCCGCGGCCAAGAAAGCGAACCTTAAGCAGGCGCCTCCGGCTGAATAGCCGAGTCGAAGTCGGACCAACTGCAAGTCGAGATCCGGCGTGCGAGGGGGCGGTCAGTTGCGGAATCCCGGCAATGGAGTCGGCTGCGTCTTCAAACCATGCGCTTCGGGTGAAAACCCCCATCCACGGCAAATGCTTTTTGGGGGGGGCCTACTGCGTCCATCTGAGCCACGTGTGAATCAACGATTTTAAGATCGGTGTCAGCCGCGTCCGCTGGAACTGATCGGCGATCTTGTGGATCGCATCCGCCTGGGTCGGGTAGGGGTGAATCGTACGGCCGATCCCTTTCAGGCCGATGCCGTTCTGCAGTGCGACACTGATTTCTGAAATGAGATCGCCCGCGCGCGACGCCACGATCGTGGCGCCCACGATTTGATCGGTGTTGCGCCTGACGAGCACTTTGGCGAAACCCTCAGATTCGCCATCGAGGACTGCCCGATCAAGGTGCGATAGCTGTTGCACATACGACTGCACGGAAATTCCCCGGGTTTCAGCATCCTTCGCAGTGAGGCCCACGTGAGCGATTTCTGGTGTGGTATACGTACACCGCGGAATCATCAGAGCGCTGGCTTTCGCCCGACCGAGGAACAGGGCATTCTGAATAACGATTCGCGCCTGAGCATCTGCCGCATGCGTGAATTGATATGCCGAGCACACGTCGCCGGCGGCAAAGACTCTGGGATTCGTGGTCTGCAGATGATCGTTGACTTGAACTCCGGTGCGCGGGTCGAAATTGACGGCTGCGCCTTGCAGATTGAGTCCCGCGACGTTGGGCGCCCGACCAACAGCAACGAGGATGGCGTCGACCACTAGCTCGCGTCGCAGGCCGTGCGATTCAAAAGCGATCGACTTTCCGTCGGTGACCGGGTGAACCGAATCAATCTGGCTGTCGCATAGGAATTCGACACCGTCGCGTCGCAGTGCCTGCTCGACGACCTGCGCCGCATCCGCATCTTCGCGCCGTAAAATCTGCTTGTGGGAATGAAACAGTGAGACGCGCGATCCGAAGCGGGCGAACGCCTGAGCCAATTCGCAGCCGATCGGGCCACCCCCAATGACGGCCATTCGGCGGGGCAATGCTGTGAGCGAGAAAACGGTTTCATTTGTCAAGTACCCAGCTTCTTCTAATCCGCGAATAGAAGGAATACTGGCGTGTGATCCGGTCGCAATGACCGCCTTCTTGAATCGCAGGGAGGAATTGCCCACTCGAACGGCGGCGCCGTCGGCAGTGAATTCTGCTGCCCCCAGGAAGACATCAACGCCCAGGTTGCGAAATCGGGCTGCTGAATCATTCTCGCTCAGATCGGCTCGCAGTCGCTGCATCCGCTCCATGACTCGCTCAAAGTCGATCGATGTTCCCGGCGGAACGACGACGCCGAATTCGCCGGCATTTTGAACGGCCGCCGCCGCACGGGCGGCGGCAATCAGCGCCTTGGAAGGGACGCACCCGACATTCAGGCAATCTCCCCCCATAAAATGCTTTTCGACCAGGGCCACTTTCGCGCCCAATCCAGCAGCGCCAGCAGCCGTTATCAAACCCGCCGTGCCGCCGCCGATGACAATGAGATGATAGCGGGTGGCCGGCTGGGGATTGACCCAATCGCCGGGGTGTACGTTCGCGATCAGTCGCTGATGATACGCTTCGGATGGTTTGATGGGCTCTCCTTCGACTGCTGCGGGTCGCGGATGCGCGATTCGACAAAAAGGCCTGCGATTCTGCGCTGCCTGTTGGAGAATCGTCCCTCCTGCGGCCGCAAGCCGCGATTGTGCACCTGTTGCCCCCCCAAGTCGATAGGAAATTTTCCCGGTTTTGGGGAGGATTGGTCTTCTCGAAAGGCTTGTTGAGCGATAAGATTTGTCATGCTGCCCGATTCGCTATATAATTGGCGCAGTGTGTGCCGGCTTTGGCGAGGGTGAGGAATCTCTCGGTCGACTGCCGCGTCAGCATGATTGTCGCCTTTGAAATTAAAATTACCTCTGTGGTCAGAGCCGACAATCAGACTTGATGGCGGGGTTTTGTCGGCGCGGTCGGATGGTTCTGTTTTGCAATCAATCACAGCGTTTCCTGATATTCTTCTCACCTGAAAGATGAGCGGCGAGCTATGAAGAGTCACCTGAAAGGGGACGATCTTCGGTTATAGCCGGCCGTCGCTGCAGGAAACGACCCCGCCAAGCAGACTGCTGCAGAGACTCCCAGCTTCGATTTGTCGGCAAGGGCGTCTTCCTGCGTCACGGGCTGTGTCCTGATTCATCGAACCGCGGCACAAGAATTCAAAGGTTATTAATAAGATAGCGTAATACAGGCAGTGCAGGTATCCTCGAAGACCGCCCGGAAGCGGTCGAGGAATTTCGTCCGTTTCTATAGTCCTTTTTTTGCGACAACGTCCATGCAAGATCTGACAAAACTCAGGAACATCGGCATCTCGGCCCATATCGATTCGGGCAAGACCACGCTCACCGAGCGGATCCTCTACTTCTCGGGGCGGATTCACCGGATGAACGAGGTCAAGGGAGACGGCGCCGGCGCCACGATGGACTACATGGACCTCGAAAAAGAACGAGGAATCACGATCACGTCGGCGTGTACCCGCGTCGAGTGGGAGAACGATTACCTGATCAACATCATCGACACGCCGGGGCACGTCGATTTCACGGTCGAAGTCGAGCGCTCATTGCGGGTGCTCGACGGCGCCATTCTGGTATTGTGTGCCGTGGGCGGCGTGCAGAGCCAATCGCTGACAGTCGACCGCCAGATGAAGCGCTACCGCATTCCGCGAATTGCGTTCATCAATAAGATGGACCGTACGGGCGCCAATCCCGACAAGGTCATTGCTCAAGTTAAAGAAAAACTCGGCGTTACCCCGTTGCCGCTGCAACTTCCCATCGGCCTTGAATCGCGGTTTCAAGGGGTTATCGATCTGGTGCAGATGCAGGCGATCTATTTCGAGGGCACCAACGGCGAGGACGTGCGTAAAGAGGCGATTCCCGAGGAATACATGGCCGCGGCCAAGGCCGGTCGAGCGCATCTGCTCGAAACGCTGTCGCTGTTCAGTGATAAACTGATGGAGGCCCTTCTTGAAGAGCGAGAGGTTACTGCCGAAGAAATTATTCCGTTGATCCGCGCGGCGACATTGTCGCAGGACGTAACGCCGGTGATGATGGGGACGGCCTACAAAAATAAGGGTGTGCAAGAGCTTTTGCATGCGATCGTCGCCTATCTCCCCAGCCCGCTCGATCGTGCGGTCGAAGCGACCGATCTTTCGAAAAAAGCGAATGATCAGGCGAAAGCAGAAGCTCCGGAAGGAACCAAGCCCGAGCCGGTAAAGGTCAAGTTGCAGCCGATCGATGACGCCCCGCTGGTATGCATGGCGTTCAAGACGGTGGAAGAGCAATTCGGTCAGTTGACTTATGTTCGCATTTATCAGGGGAAGATTGCCAAAGGCGAAACGTTTACGAACACGCGCACGGGCCGCAAGGTGCGCATCGGACGACTGGCACGCATGCATGCCGATCAGCGAGAAGATCTCGACTGGGCAGGTGCTGGCGATATTGTGGCCGCCGTCGGGCTCGATTGCGCGTCGGGCGACACATTCTGCGGTCCAGGGGCCGACTACGCTCTCGAAAGCATCTTCGTTCCCGAGCCGGTCATCAAGTTGTCGATTGAACCACTCAAGCGCGACGGCGCCGATCGAATGTCGAAGGCCCTCGAGCGGTTCCGCCGTGAAGATCCGACGTTTCGCGTCACCAGCGACGAAGAAACCGGGCAAACGCTGATCGCTGGCATGGGCCAGCTGCACCTCGAAATTTACGTCGAGCGCATTCGCCGTGAATATAAAGTCGAATGCATTGTGGGCGAGCCGCGCGTGGCCTATCGCGAGACTCCGACAAAAGAAACCGAGTTCAATTACAAGCACAAGAAACAGACGGGCGGTTCCGGTCAGTATGCGCACATCGTGGGTCGGGTTAAACCGCTGGCCGAAGATGCGGAAGCGCCTTATGAATTCGTGGATGAGGTTTTTGGCGGGCGCATCCCGCGCGAATACATTCCTGCCGTTGACGCTGGTTTTCAGCGAGCGCTTCCCAAAGGTCCGCTTTGCGAGTGCGAAGTGGTAAATGTTCAGGCCATCCTTGAAGACGGCACCTATCACGACGTCGATTCGTCCGAAATGGCCTTCAACATCTGTGCCTTTAACTGCATGCGGGAAACGCTGAAGAAGGCCGGCATGGTGTTGCTGGAGCCGATCATGACACTCGAAGTCGAAGCCCCGTCAGAATACCAGGGATCGATTTCAGGCCACTTATCGAGCAAGCGCGGGCTGATTACCTCGAGCGAGATCCAGGCGGGGGTTTCGGTGTTGCGGGCTGAAGTTCCATTGGCGACGATGTTCGACTATGCCAACGAGTTGCGCTCGATGACACAGGGCAAGGGCTCGTTCACAATGGAGTTCAATCGCTACAAGCAGGTGCCCAAGTCGATTCAAGAGGAGGTCGTCATCCGTCGCCGCGAAGAGAAAGAAGAAAAGCTCGCCCTCGCGCGATAAACGG
>JAYTRB010000352.1:0-2546 GCA_043746425.1 Planctomycetia bacterium | reverse complement strand
TTCTTACAATGCGCGCCGAGTTCGCCATTCAGCATCGCGACACAGCCCAGGCGATTGCAAACTGCGGCTGAAGGTTTTTTTCATCACTTCCATGACAGGTTTCTGAAATGCCGATTGCCACACCCAAACAATATGCCACGATGCTCGATGCCGCCCAGACAGGAGGCTATGCCTACGCCGGAATCAACGTCTCATCGCTGGTAACTCTCAATGGAGCCCTTAAAGGATTCGCCGACAAAAAATCGGATGGAATCGTTCAACTTTCGACCGGCGCCGGCGAATTTGCGTCGGGGCTTAATGTCAAGGACATGGTCTTGGGCACGGTCGTCCTGGCCGAAGCCGCGCACAAACTGGCGGCGAGATACGATGTCCTCATCGCGCTGCACACCGACCATTGTCAGCCCAAGAAGGTCGACTCGTTCTTGCGGCCGCTGATCGCCGAAACCGCCCGCCGTCGCGCCGCAGGCCTTCCCAATCTGTTTCTCTCGCACATGCTCGACGCCAGCGAATTACCCCTGGCAGAGAACATGAAACTCTCGAAAGCCTTGCTCAAAGAGTGTGCCGAAAATGAGATCATCCTCGAAGTCGAGGCGGGGGTCGTGGGGGGCGAAGAAGACGGCGTCGATCATTCCGACCAGCCTCGCGAAAAACTATACACCTCGCCCGACGACATGCTCGCAGTCTACGAAGCATTGCACGGCCTGGGACGATACATGTTTGCCGCCACGTTCGGCAACGTGCATGGCCACTACAAACCGGGGGCGGTCAAGCTGCGGCCCGACATCCTGAAGCACGGGCAGGAAGCGGTGATGGGCAAGTACGGAAAAGCTGCCGAATTTGACCTGGTGTTTCACGGCGGGTCGGGTAGCCTGGTCGAAGAAATTCGCGAGACACTGGGCTACGGTGTCGTGAAGATGAACATCGACACCGACACGCAATATGCCTTCACTCGCGCGGTTGCCGACCACATGTTCAAGAATTACATGGGGGTGCTCAAGGTCGACGGAGAAGTCGGCGACAAGAAGCTATACGACCCGCGGAGTTTCTTGAAGGCGGCAGAAAAAGGTGTCGCCGAACGGCTCGGACAGGCGTGCGACGATCTGCTCTCGACGGGCAAGACACTCTTTGGAAAAGCATAGCGGCCCGCTGAAACGGTACATTGACGGGCTATACTCGTTGCCAGGAAAAACCCGACGAATTGCATGGCAGCGAGGGGCGTGTTTTCCGTTTCATTGGGTTAAACGGCGACGCTATTGCGGCAGCGAGCAAGGGGCCTGTTATCGCCGCTTTGAATTCGGCGCTGCGCTGTCGTCCATTCCTGCCAGGCGAATGACGAACAAGCGCTGGATGGGAGATTCCTTCAGCTGTGCAGCGGCTTGCGGCTGGCCCAAATCGCCATCACCGCCGTCGCCTTCACGCGCGGGCGCCGGAGCTGGCCGAAGACCGGCCGGTCCCCGAAAGAAAAGCTGTCCCAAAGTTCCCGGCACGTCCTCATCGGCCGTGAGAAGCGCCATGTCTCCCGTACTCAACTTCACCTCAAAGCGTTTTAGAAACAGCGTTTCTGTCTGTTGCCCGGACTGAAACCGCCAGTCGTCAGACTCTCCCGGGGCATAATGCAATTTGTCGTCGCCAAAATGAATCTGCGGCACGAATTCGAGCCGCACCCACCCTTCCTGCAAACGAACGGCCCGCACTCGGAACTTGCAGACGGCATTCGCGAACCTCAGCATTTCGGTCGAGTCACCAGATTCGACATTGAGCGTGCATTCCGGATAAGCGGGGCTAACCTGAATTTCGGTCTCTCCCCCGGAAACGACCAGGATTTTTTGTCCGACATACTGTTTGGCCTGTTCGGCTTCGGGCTCGTAAATGAAATCTGACTTCAAACCGAGCATTTGTTGCAATTCAACGGGCGGGTTGGCTCCGCACAGTCCGACGCGCAGACCGTTCTTTCGCAGCAGCGCGCGCCCCTCGGCGTCAACGGGGCCGACCTGGTCAACATGCCGCCAGAGTCGGTCTCCCAGTCGCGGATCACCAACGGGCCGCTCGACATACACCACCTCGAGCCAGATCGCCCCGGGAGCGGCCTGCAACGTGGGAAGTTTTCGCGCTGTCGTAGTCGAAACGCCGGGCGATTTGTCGAACAGTTCACAGCCCGAAAACCCGAGACTCCAGGCGATGAGCAGCACCAGACCACGCCCGATCGAGCGCGGGTTCTCAGGGGTGATGAGGGAAGACAAACGCAGGCTCCTTGCCGCGCACGGTGACACGCCAGACTGCCTCCCCCGAATCCGCGGGGAGTGTAGGGAACGAGGCCCGAACTGTCAATGTGTGTGCGCAGCCCCCGCGGCATTTGCCATTGCCTTCGCAACGCCGAATCGGGTGCACTCCCGTTTTATGAGGCAACACCATCTATTGATAGCGTTCCAGGCTCCCATTTTCGTGATTTCGCTGGTCGTCCTCAATCCGCTCTCGATCGGACTGGCGTGATGGCTCGACCACGATATCGCCCCGCGTACTCTCGACAATTGCCAAAAGTTCCTGTC
>JAYTRB010000351.1:0-3964 GCA_043746425.1 Planctomycetia bacterium | reverse complement strand
TGCGACTACCGATGAATCGAGCGTGTCTTCTGCTGCCGGCACCATTTTTTAAAGTGCGGCGGTATGCTGACCGCGGTACATTCAATGTGTCGGCGATTTGGTTGGCGCCGGCCCCTCTGGAAGAGGCGGATTCGAGGGGACCGCCAGAGGTTCGCCATTCATGGCATTGTCGGTGCCTCGAGGTAATTCGCCTTCCAGGTCTTCGACCGCGCGTTCCAGAGCGCGAATGTCATGCTCGAGCACGAGGGTGGCATTCGGGTTGACTGGTTCGTCGCGGTCGCGATTGACCTCTGGGCCATGACGATCGACCACTGCGCTATCTGCTTCCGAGTTGACGTTCAAATCGACCTCTGCTGAACGTTTTAATAAAGAGTTTTCCCGGTGCAGTTCCCGGGGTTCATCCAAGGCACTTGCCCGATAGATGTCTTCGACACCAATTCGGGCGAGTGCATGGGTATCGGGCGAGAATTGAGCTTCGGCGATGGCGTCTTTGAAATGCGGAAGCGTTCGTCCGATGCACCGCTGTTCGGCGATGTCCCAGAATGTCACCTGGCCGTTCCAGTCGCCTGCGAGAAGCAGATTTCCGTCGGGCTTGAACGCGAGCATGCCCACTGCCCGTTCGGAGTTGAGAACGACCCGTTCCAGACCGGTCTCCAGATTCCACAGCGTCACATGCCCCTCGTCGAACGACATCCAGCTCCCGCTTCCCACCGCCAGCCATCGTCCGTCGGACGAAACCGCCAGGCAATTGGCCGGAAAGGTTTTATTCACGAGAGTTGTGATCTCAGCTTCGTGTGCGACGTCCCAGAGCTTGATCGTTCCATCGCGACTCGCCGAAACCAGAACCTTTCCGTTCCGCGCGAAGGCCACCGCCTGCACCGAGCCGGCATGTCCAGTGAAAACGGTGCGCATTTCGCCGCTCGATGAATTCCACAGCCGTACCGATCGGTCGAAGCCCCCGGTTGCGAAGAGCCGGTTGTCTGAGGAAAACGCCACTGTCTGAATGTGATACTCGCTCAGATCGAGTGTCTTGCCGGTCGACAAATCCTGAAAAAACACGCTGTTTTCGGTGCAGTGCCGGGTAATCGTATACCGACGATCGGAAGATCGCGCCACGGCCCCTGGAAGTTCTTCTGCCGGCGTCGGCGGGAGGAGGGGGGCCTGCGGCATTTCTAAAGTGAGGGCTTCGGTGAGTTCGCGTTGCAATGCCGCGAACGCATTGACATCGGCGATCGCCGCCGCAAGCCGGGAAGCAAAACTGTCGGCCACGGCCATCGATGGCAAAGCCGCGATTGCCGGCATAGGAAAGGGATGGCAAGGAAGCGAGAAAAGCGCCACGGTCGCCACCGCCAACCAACCCGAGCCCGACATCGATTTGGGGGCAGCACCACACATGATGGCCGTCAGTCGTCGCCGCAGGAACGGTACGTGGCCCAGTCCAGAGGCCGCGGGAGGAAGCACCAGCCGCTCGGCCGAGAGGAAATCGATCGTCTCGAGCAGGGCCTCAGCGTAGCAGCGGGGCGTTGTCGTAAACTGCTCGATCACCCAGGCATCGCAGCATTCCTCTTCGGCGATTTCGATTTCGTTCCGCGCCCACCAGACAACGGGATGCCACCAGTACAGGCCGCTGACCGCCAGTTCAAAAGCGCGCACCCAGTGGTCTCCGCGGCGGAAGTGAGCCAGTTCATGGGCAATCAGCGTCTCCCGCGCGCCGCTTTCAAGCCGCGCCAGCAATTCGAGGGGAATCAACAGCCGGGTCTTCCGTCCGATTCCCCATAGCATCGGCGAGATGACGTCGCGGACGATCAACACCGGCGGGTGGTAAGACAGTCCCATCGCACTGGCGAGTTCGTCGGCCCTGCGCTGCAACTCTACGGGCGCGGGAATCGCGAGTGACAGTCGGCGGGAGAACCTGACTGCCGTAATTCCCTGCCGGAAGAACCAAACGACCGCTCCTGTGAGCCAGACCCAGATGATGATCGCGACGGCATTCCGCAACAGCCACTTCCCCCCCAGGGTCGCCAGGTCAGTCATCGCGATCTTCAACTGAGTCAGCCGATAGAGGGGCATCACCGCCTCAACGGCGCCGGACTTCGTAGAATCGGCCGAGGCAGCGCCCTGCGCACCGCCTGCCGGCGAGACCGGCGAATGGCCAGAGACTTGTGTCGCAGAAGTCAGTGATGTGTCGTCGCCAGCGCTTTGCGGGGCAGCCTTCTCTGCCGCGCCAGCAGTCGGATCAACGAATGCTGAAAAGTCTTCGACCGTGAAAGGAATCTCGATTGCCACCTGAATCAGCGGCGGCGTCACAAGTTTCAGCAGCACAATGATCCACAGGGCATGAATCAGCGCCGGCCGACGCACTTTCATGGCGAGCAGCGCCACCATGCATGCGAGCACAGTGGCGAACGCGGCATTGGCCAGACCGATCTGCAGGAGCGCAGTCACGCTCTCTCCTCACGAACGAGACCAGACGAAACAGAACCACTTACTTTTTTGGTTTCGGTTCCCGATCGAGTTCATCCAGCAGCGTCCGGAGCGACTGCCGCTCTTCGGGACTGAGCTGCGTTGCCCGCACAAGGTTCGTTAACAAGGGCGATAGCGCCCCGTCACACAGTTTATCGGCAGTCAGTTGCAGCCGACGACCAATCAAATCGTCGCGGTTAATCATCGGTTCAAACCGATGCGGCCACGCGCTGCGATCGCGCTTCACAAACTTCTTGGCCTCAAGCCGTTCGAGCAGCTTTTGAACGGTCGCGTAATGCACCCCCGTTCCCGATGGATATAACTTATCTGTCAATTCACGGATCGTTTCTCGGTCTTGCTCCCAAAGAGTTTGCAGAACGGCAAGTTCTGCGTCCGTGATGTCTTGTGCTGTTCGTGCCATTGATTACTGATGGGTTAAAGGAATATTTTTGTCTAGCATAAAGACGCGGCGTCTGGATGACAAGAGAAAATGGGGCCAATTCGGAAGGCCCACAGTCGTCGTCGCGGGTGCGGTCCCCTCAAAGCCCCGAAAGCTGGGCGAAAACCGTTCCCGATAGGACACGATCGGTCGTGAGTTCCAGAGTGGTCTTGATGAAAACGGCGTTCTTCCGCGAAGCTATGGACTGTAATCGACCGCAGTCCCTCGTCGCCGAATAAGAATAATACAGAAGGAACGCCACGATGCAGGATGCTACCAGCGCTGGCCGATGTCTCGCAAGACTTGCCCCATTGACCGATTGGAGCCCAGTTGACCGATGGCAGCCTACTGGCACAGGTTTGGCCGGTCGCCCTGCGAATCGCGCCGTTTCATCCCCGTCCACCGGAACACTTTGGCCGCCCGCTTGGTCGATGGCGAACTCTCTCACCTCATTCATCTGGCGCACGGACGCATGGCGGAGTTTAAGAGAGAACTGAAACAGTTGCTGGACAAGATCGGCTGCCTGCCATTTCATCCCCGAATCGTGCCGTGGAGATTGAAGCAACCCTGTCGCGCCAGAAAACTCAAAATCCAATTTCGCATGGAAGACAGGGTCGCGAGCCGATAGATCGCCTCTCATCTTCGGGGAGCGTGACGCCTACCGGGTGAAATACCGGTCTCCCCTGTGGAATCTGAATGGCCTGTAACGTCGCCTGGCCGTCAGACGGTTGCGGTCTTTTTGGAACCCATTTTCGCTGAACAAGGGGGAGTCTTGATTCTTGAGGTTTCAAGACGACGAAAGGAAAGGACAAAACAGAACACGAATTCACACGAATTGAGTCAGGCTGCGGCATTGTCGTCGGGCGTCTCGTTTGCAGGCTGAGTCGGTCGCGCGCGGTTGGCTGACGTTTTTCATACGATATTTCGCGTAAATTAGGGTGAATTCGTGTTCTTTCTTTTCTTTTCGTCGAGTGAACCGCTGAGGTCGAACCACTCCCTGTCATACCACCCGTGCCGCCAAAGGTGCGACGAGCCGCGAGTCTGCCTCAAACTTGTGGGAAT